>JBEDCU010000104.1:0-13349 GCA_041176585.1 Pseudomonadota bacterium | reverse complement strand
CTTGTTGATTTATCATGAACCGCAAAAAGTCTCGGGATCTAAGTAATAGCGATTATTTTTATTCAACCGATGATAATTTCACTTGATATGAGATTTTTTCGCTAAAAATCATATAAACAAGGATTTTTTAGGGTTTTTCAGCTGATTTTTGAACAAAGACAGTACAATTGCATCAAAATAAGTCAAAAGCTTCAATCGTAAAGCTACCCGAAGGAGACTTCGATGGTAGCTTTTTTTATTTTTAGACTTCAGGTGTGGGGATTTCAGCCGAAATATATCTTTGTGAACGCAAGACTTGTATTAGCCCACATCGCACCAACATCAAAGACGTGGTAATTTAATGTTTAATGTTGAAGCGGAAGATGGGAAATATTTTATAAGTGTCTGATTTTAAATGTTTTATGTTTTAACGACATGTGCTTTTAAATCAGGTTAGATGAAATCAGCGCTAAATTAACAGTTTAATAATAAGGGTCGCCATGACGACGAATTTCCAAGTTTCCGAGCCTACCCAGTTGCCACTTCTGCCTTTAAGAGACGTTGTGGTGTTCCCGCATATGGTTATCCCTCTGTTTGTTGGTCGTCCTAAGTCAATTAAAGCACTTGAGGCCGCAATGGAGCAAGGTAAGAGCATCATGCTTGCGGCGCAAAAAGCTGCTGCTAAGGATGAGCCTTCACCAGAAGATATTTATGAAATAGGTTGTATCGCTAATATTTTGCAGATGCTGAAGCTGCCAGACGGTACCGTAAAGGTATTAGTTGAAGGTGCACAGCGTGCTCGCATTCATCAAATCACTGAAATCGATACGCACTTTGTAGCTGACCTATCACCAGTCGAATCTGAATCTGGTGATGAATCAGAAGTTGAAGCAATGCGTCGTGCGATTGTTCAGCAGTTTGATCAATACGTAAAACTGAACAAAAAAATTCCACCAGAAATTTTGACTTCACTTGCAGGTATTGATGACGCTGGTCGTTTAGCCGATACCATTGCAGCGCACTTGCCACTCAAGCTGGAGCAAAAACAAGTCATTCTTGAAATCTTCAACGTTGCAAAACGTCATGAGCATTTGCTCGGCCAACTCGAATCTGAACTCGACATTCTTCAAGTTGAGAAACGTATACGTGGTCGCGTAAAACGTCAGATGGAAAAATCGCAGCGTGAGTATTACCTCAATGAGCAAGTCAAAGCCATTCAAAAAGAATTAGGTGAAGGCGAAGAGGGCGCAGATTTAGAAGATCTCGATAAGAAAATTATCGCGGCAAAAATGCCGAAAGAAGCGCGTGAAAAAGCTCAGAACGAATTGAAAAAATTAAAATTAATGTCACCTATGTCGGCTGAAGCGACTGTAGTGCGTAATTACATTGATGTGTTAATCGGTTTGCCTTGGAAGAAAAAATCTAAAGTAAACAATGATCTAAAGCATGCTGAGAAAGTATTAGAAGACGATCACTATGGTTTAGATAAAATCAAAGAACGTATTCTGGAATATCTTGCTGTTCAACAGCGTGTTGAAAAAGTTAAAGCACCAATCTTATGTTTCGTCGGCCCTCCTGGTGTAGGTAAAACTTCATTGGGTCAATCTATCGCTCGTGCGACGAATCGTAAATTCGTACGTATGGCCTTAGGTGGTGTGCGTGATGAAGCGGAGATTCGTGGTCATCGTCGTACTTACATTGGTTCTATGCCAGGAAAAATTTTACAAAGCCTGACTAAGACAGGTGTGCGTAATCCTTTATTCTTGTTAGATGAGATCGATAAGTTAGGACAAGACTTCCGTGGTGATCCTGCGTCTGCTTTGTTGGAAGTATTAGATCCTGAGCAAAACCACACCTTCGGCGATCATTATGTTGAAGTGGATTTTGATTTGTCGGATGTGATGTTTGTTGCGACTGCCAACTCTTACAACATTCCTGCCGCGTTGTTAGATCGTATGGAAGTGATTCGTCTATCTGGTTATACAGAAGATGAAAAAACTAATATCTCGCAACGTTACTTGCTACCTAAGCAAATCAAAAATAATGGTTTGAAAAATAGTGAGATCAGTGTTGCAGAATCAGCGATACGCGACATCATCCGTTATTACACAAGAGAAGCAGGTGTACGTTCTTTAGAGCGTGAAATTTCTAAGATCTGCCGTAAGGTTGTGAAGATGCTGTTGCTGAAGAAGCAGGAGCAAAAAGTTACCATTACTGCGAAAAATCTTGGCAAGTTCTTAGGCGTTCGTCGATTTGATTTCGGTATGGCCGAAAAGGAAAATCAAGTCGGTCAAGTTATCGGTCTTGCTTGGACTGAAGTCGGTGGTGATTTACTCACCATTGAATCAATGACCATGCCAGGTAAAGGTAACGTGATTCGTACAGGTACCTTAGGCGATGTGATGAAAGAATCCATCGAAGCAGCACGCACTGTTGTTCGTAGTCGTGCTCAGTCCTTAGGTATTAAGAGCGATATATTCGAGAAAAGTGATATTCATATCCACGTACCAGAAGGCGCTACACCAAAAGATGGTCCTTCAGCTGGTATAGGCATGACAACTGCTCTGGTTTCTGTCTTTACAGGCATTCCAGTGCGTGCTGATGTGGCTATGACAGGTGAGATTACTTTGCGTGGTGAAGTTCTTCCTATCGGTGGTCTGAAAGAAAAACTCTTAGCAGCACATCGTGGTGGAATTAAAACGGTATTGATACCTGAGCAAAATGTAAAAGATCTGGCAGACATTCCAGACAATGTAAAAAATCGTCTTGAAATTGTGCCTGTTCGTTGGATTGATAAAGTCTTGGAAATTGCACTTGAAAGAAAACCAGTGCCATTATCAGATGAAGAAGCAGCACCAGCACCTGCAGTTGCAGTAGCTGAAGGTGTTAAAGATTCTTCAGTTGTCAAGCACTGAATCGATGTAACGTAAAAAAAAAGCGCTCTTAGGAGCGCTTTTTTGATGCAAAGTTTTTATTCAATGACAATAAATTGCGTTGAGTTCGATTGAAGTGCATATTGTCCTGCAAATTTCTTGACACTATGAAGCTCGACTAGTTTAATACCCCCTGCAGAAGATTCTGCTTCATGACGTCCGATAATCTATTCATAAAAAATAATTTATCGGTACGAATCTAATACCATTTCCCAAGGGGATGTCAGTGAATAAAACGGAATTGATCGACGAGATAGCAAAGTCAGCAGATATTTCAAAAGCATCTGCTGCTCGCGCACTTGATGCAGTAATTGAAGCTGTGACCACAACTTTAAAACATGAAGGTACCGTCACGTTGGCAGGTTTTGGTACCTTTGCAGTAGGCAGCCGCGCAGCTCGCGTAGGTAGAAATCCACGTACTGGAGCAGAGATTCAAATCGCTGCTTCTAAGACACCAAAATTTAAGCCTGGCAAAGCATTGAAAGATGCAGTAAACTAGCGGTCTTTATGACGTGGTGACAAACGTCGTAGTTGGCTGACTAAGTAGAAATCGTAGGGTTTCATGGGGTGCTTAGCTCAGTTGGTAGAGCGGCGCCCTTACAAGGCGTAGGTCGGGAGTTCGAGCCTCTCAGCACCCACCAACTGGTCAGTCTTGCAAGTGAAATACAAGGAGTGGTAGTTCAGCTGGTTAGAATACCGGCCTGTCACGCCGGGGGTCGCGGGTTCGAGTCCCGTCCACTCCGCCAAAAACCGAAAAGGCGAACTTAGTTCGCCTTTTTTCATATGTGGCGTGGATTGTAAACATGCTAAAAATAAGGCAACGGTTAATCCGTTAGCCAGAGACTATTTCGAGTGACAGATCATGTTTGAATTTATTCGTACCCATCAGCGTCTCATGCAGTTTTTACTGCTGTTGATTATTTTTCCCTCATTTGCATTTTTTGGTCTTGAGAGCTATACCCGCATGTCGGATAAAGAGCCGACTGTTGCCAAGGTGGCTGGGCAATCGATCACGCAACGTGAATGGGATGCCGCACAATCGCGTCAATTAGAGCGCTTTCGTCAAATGTTTGGTGAACAGTTCAATGTCGCTGTATTTGATACACCAGAAGCACGTCAGGGCGTGTTGGAAAATTTAGTTGCGCAAAAAGCCTTAGCTGCTTATGTCGTTGACAACCATCTCACGGTTTCCGATGAGACTTTGCGTAAAACAATTTCTCAAATCGAGGGCTTAGTCGGCGCTGACGGAAAATTTGATATGAAGCGCTATCAAGATTTACTTACTGCGCAGGGTTTAACTACGGATAAATTTGAAGCGAGTTTGCGTCGTGATATGGCGATTCAACAGAGTAATGCAGCGATTCAGGGTAGTGCCTTTTCGCCTAAGACAGTATCAAGTCACATTGCACGTTTAAATCAACAAGTGCGTGATGTACAAGAATTAGCTTTTACTGTTACGAACTTTAAATCGCAAGTAAAAGTGACTGATGCTAAGTTGCAGGATTTTTATACTAAGCATGCAGAACAATTTCAGCTACCTGAAGTGATCAAAGCAGAGTTTGTTGTGTTAGCTCCAGATGTGGTGGAATCAAAAATCACAGTCAGCGAAGCAGACATTAAAACTTATTACGAACAAAATATTTCACGTTACAAAGCAGATGAGCAACGTAGAGCGAGTCATATACTGATCTCAGCTAACAAAGATATGCCTGCTGCACAAAAAAATGCGGCAAAAGAAAAAGCTGAAAAGCTACTGGCGCAACTCAAGAAAAATCCAAATGACTTTGCTAAATTAGCCAAAGAAAATTCACAAGACCCTGGTTCTGCAGAGCGAGGTGGTGATTTAGATTTCTTTGGTAAAGGCATGATGGTCAAGCCTTTTGAAGAAGCTGCCTACGCATTAAAAGAAGGTGAAATTAGTAATCTCGTTCAATCTGATTTTGGTTATCACATCATTCGTCTGACAGCGATTAAACCTGCTGCAACCCGTAAGCTGGAAGAAGTCAAAGCTAATTTGATTGATGAGATCAAACAACAGCAAGCGGGTAAGAAATTTGCAGAGATGTCAGAAATTTTCACTAACTTAGTCTATGAACAGCCAGATAGCTTAAAGCCTGTCGCTGAAAAACTGGGACTGAAAATAGAAACAGTTTCTGGTTTGACTAAAAAACCTAATCCAGCTATGCCGAAAGTGTCCTCTTATAACCAGCCTAAGTTTTTAAATGCACTGTTTGCAGAGGACGTAGTACAAAACAAACACAACACAGAAGCGATTGAAGTAGCGCCGCGTGTGTTAATTGCTGGTCGCGTGGTCGAATACAAACCTGTGACCAAAATTCCATTAGCAGATGTGCGCTCTACTATTGAAGATAAAGTGAGTGCGATTGAAGCAGAGCAGCTCACGCAAAGCGCTGGTATCGCAAAGCTTGCAGAGTTGAAAAAAGGTGCGTCGGCTGAATTTGGTAATGCAATGGTTGTATCGCGTAATAAGCCTGCGAACTTACCTCCTGCGGCCTTAGAAGCGGTAATGCGTGCTTCTACAGCCACATTGCCTGCTTTTGTGGGTGTAACCATACCTGGACGTGGATACAGCATAATTCGTATTAATAAAATTGAAGAAGTTGTTGCAGACGAAGCGGCTATGAAAGCGGAGCAACAACAGATTGATGAATTTTTGTCTACGCAAGAAACAGCGGCTTATCTAGCGATTATCAAAAAACGCGCAAAAGCTGAAATCATCAAACCGGCCGATCTGCCTAAAGTTTCAACTGCACCAACAGCAACGCCAGCTAAGCCTTAATCTAATAAGCAGAGGATGATAGGTTAACCCTTCATCCTCAGCTTTCATCTCTCTTCTTTTGTCTATCGACTCATCTGACTCATCTATTCTTATCTTCTGATCTCACGCTATGTTTTAACTAAGCAAAGCGTTTGTAGCTTGAAGAAACGCGTTTGTACTGATGTTTGCTAGCGTTAAAGACTGCGCATTCGATAACTGTAAAAAATTGCGTTGTATGGAGCGTAAATAAGCAGGATCGTAATGCTCAGAGAGCAATTCATGTACTAAATTAGTTAGATCACCTGCTTCTGTCAATGCATGCCAGCGCTTTATTTTTTCACGACCATGCAATGTGATCAGATGATCTAATTGCAGTGAAAGTAGGTTAGGTTCTTGAACGAAATGCGCATAATCTTCCATCAATAGCTGTACGCGTGATTCTGAAGAAAGCTCTAGCGCTATGCAGGGTGATGCCCGCATATTTTCCATTAAAAGTTCAGGCACGCGGCAATTACCGATTTTTTTACTTTCTGATTCAACATAGACAGGACGATCTGCGACGAAGTGTCGTAAGGTTTCCCAGATACGTGATTCAAACATTTTTTGAGTAGGTTGTGATTCAGCTGGTAAATTACCGAGCACAGATCCTCTATGTGCCGCCAATTTTTCTAGATCTAATACTTGTGCACCTTGCGCTGCAAGTGTTTGTAGTAAGCGACTTTTACCGCTACCAGTTGGTCCGCAAATAACTTGGAATGACAATATCTGTGCTTGTTGATCAATTTGTTGGGTGATAAATCGTCGATACTCTTTATAACCACCATCAAGTTGATGTACTGGCCATCCAATTTTAGCCAATATGTGCGACATTGCGCCACTACGATTCCCACCGCGCCAACAGTAAATAAGAGGTTTCCAATCACGCGTGTGATCACGAAAATGATGTTCTAGATGATGAGCGACATTCTGAGCAACGAGTGCAGCGCCTAATTTTTTCGCATCAAAGGCACTCGTCTGTTTATACAGCGTGCCTACTTCTATGCGCTGTGCATTATTTAATACCGGACAATTGATCGCACCTGGAATATGATCCAATGCATATTCAGATTCAGAACGTACATCGATAATACTATCGTACTGTTCGAGTTGAATTAAACAAGCATCAGCAGTAACTAGGGCGGGATACTTCATGTACTGTCCGAATATTATTTAACTAGGAATTGCAAACTAGGCCAGATATTCGCTAACAAAATAGATTGAGCGAGTTCGTTGGGATGGATGTGATCTGCTTGAAAAAACTTTTCTGTATCTTCCAATCCGGCTAGAAAAAAACGTACTAGTTTGACGTTTTTTTCTTTACCTACTGCGGTGTATATTTCTGCAAACTGCTTACTGTAAGCAGTGCCGTAATTCGGTGGAATTTGCATACCGAGTAATAAGACCTGCGCTTTCGATACACTGGCCAGTTTAATCATGTCACGCAGATTAGCTTCCGTCGTTTTCAAAGCAAGACCACGTAGTCCATCATTGCCTCCAAGTTCAATAATCAGGATGGTTGGTTTATGTTGTTGCAGTAGAGCGGATAAACGTGTTTTACCACCTGAAGTGGTTTCACCACTAATACTAGCGTTTATGACTTTGACATCGATCTTGGCTGAGAGTAGCTGGTTTTCCAGCAAACTCACCCAGCCTTTACCACGCGCTAAACCATACTCGGCTGATAAACTATCACCAAGCACAAGCACAGTTTTTGATGCAGAATACGCAGGCATTGCGAATACTGTGAGTAGCCATATAAGCGAACTCAGCATGCAATAAGATAGCCATGGTTTATGTTTTAATTTCTTTAATTGCATACTCAATTTTCCACCTAATTTGCCCATGATTGAAGTCACCGCACTCAATAAGACCGTCACTGGCACCAGTGGCCAACTCCATATTCTCACTGACATCAATTTTACCGTGCAGTCAGGTTCAACGCTGGCAATCGTGGGTGCCTCTGGTTCAGGTAAATCGACCTTATTGGGTTTACTCGCCGGTCTAGATCATCCTACTTCAGGTTCAGTTCGTATTAATGGAACGGACATTTATGCATTGAATGAAGATGAACGTGCTGCCATGCGTATGCAGCAACTAGGCTTTGTCTTTCAATCCTTTCAATTACTCGCGCATTTAACAGCATTAGAAAACGTGATGCTGCCTTTAGAGTTACGTGCCGATCCAGATGCAGAAAAAAAAGCGATCGCTATGTTAACGCGAGTCGGTTTAAAGGAGCGACTGCAGCATTATCCAAAATTTCTCTCTGGTGGCGAACAACAGCGTGTAGCTTTGGCAAGGGCATTTGTAACCCATCCACCATTGTTACTAGCCGATGAACCCACCGGTAGTCTGGATGCAGCTACGGGCGAGGCAGTCATAAATATGATGTTTGAACTCAATCGAGAATATGGATCAACCTTAGTTTTAGTGACGCATGATGCTGCAATCGCAGCTAAATGTGCACGCACGATTACGATAGCAGCGGGTCGGTTAGTAAATTAATTCATACATTCAAACAGCGCATCAATGTATCAGTTGATTTAATTCATAGCGCACTGCTAGAATTAACTCACTTGCTGTCAGACCTATTAGTTGTCCGTTATTCTTAAACATCGTAGCAGCCAGTGTGTCAGCAGCTTTGCCATGACACCATGTGCTCGCTAAACCAGCATCCCATGCACTGCTATTTGCTTGCGCAAGCAGTGCGCCACAACATCCCGCTAACACATCCCCAGTCCCTGCAGTAGCCAAGGCAGGATTGCCAGTCGTGTTGATCACCACTCTGCCATCAGCATGGGCAATCACACTACCTGAACCTTTGAGAATCACAACGCAGTTCCATTGCTTTGCTAAAGTTTGTGCAGCAGCGATACGATTTGCTTGCACAAGCTCTACAGATTGATTTAATAATCGCGCTGCTTCTAAAGGATGTGGAGTGAGAATGCAGGGGGCAGTTCGTGTTGTAAGTTTTGCTTGTAGTCCTGCTTCAACTGCAATTAAATTCAGTGCATCAGCATCAAGTACTAATGCAGTTTTTGAACTGAGTGCTTTAGATAACACGTCATGTGCTGCGCGACTTGTACCTAGTCCAGGGCCAATAACGAGGCAATTAGTAGTTAAATCACAAGTATCAGCAGCACGACACATGATTTCCGGATGCGCGCTGTCATACGCAGGTACATCATCTAAAAACACAGCATAGGTTCGACCCGCTCCAGCATACAGAGCCATGCGACTTGCTAATACAACTGCACCCGCCATGCCGCGTGCGCCACCTATGATTTTTACATCACCATAAGTACCTTTGTGTGAAGCATGATTTCTCTTTTTAATGGCTGAGTTAAATAAGCTAGGATGATTTAATGTTGTATAGGTAGAGGAAAATAAATTTTCTGGAAGATCTAATGTATTAACCTCAACAACTCCTGCGTAATCACGGCCAACTGCTGTATGAAGTCCTATTTTATTGGCAATGAAGGTGATGGTTTTATCAGCGCGAACGGCAACGCCTTCCGGTCCGACGACACAGCCTGTATCGGCATCACATCCACTAGGAACATCTACCGCTAACACAGGCACAGCTTGCTGTTCGTGTGCGCTGTTTAACGCAACAATCAAATCACGATATGGTGCTCGAATAGGTTGTGATAAGCCTATGCCAAATAGCGCATCAATCACTAGATCATAGGTGGAGAAATCAATTTTTTCTAGCTCTATGAATCCGCATTTATTTTCAACGACATGTTCAAAAGCGATGATTGAATCAGGCGATAAAGAACCAGAACTGGGTATGAGATGTATAAAAGTTTTTGCGCCTTGTAGCGCTAACACTGACGCTGCTTCACAACCATCACCGCCATTATTTCCAGGGCCTGCCAATATGAGTATACGTTTTGCGTAAACGTCATCAGCTAACATGCTTACAGCTGCAGTAGCAACGGCTGCTCCAGCACGTTGCATTAAAGTGTAGGGGGGAAGGGAAGCTATTCCAGACTGTTCGATTGCGCGAATTTGCGAAATACGATACAGCGCTGTGGAGTCCATGTTAGTGCTTGGTATCGTAACGAGCGAGTGTTAGACCTTGCATATTAATTTCTGGTTCGCGTTGGGAAATAATATCTGCCAACAGTTTGCCACTACCTGCAGCCAGTGCCCAAGCTCCTGCACCATGACCAGCATTAATAAAAATATTCGGATGTTTGGTAGCACCCAGTAGCGGTATGCCTTCGGGCAGCATGCCTGCTGTACCACTCCAAAAATTTGCATGACGATAATTCGCAGCATTCGGAAACCAATCATCCGCAACTTTAACCAGCGTGTTGACTGCTTTCTGATGGAGGTTTACTGAAGAAGATCCCATTTCAGCACAACCAGCAATACGTATACGTTTACCTAGTCGAGTGATGGAAACCTGATACGTGTCATCAAATAAAGAAACCTTAGGCGCCATTTCATATTCTTGAACTGCTGCTGAGGCTGAATACACTTTGACTGGATAAAGAGGTAAATATGTTCCTAAGCCATGCATGAGTTTGGCGGTTTCACTACCTGCTGCAATCACCAGTGCATCAACCATGACGGAACGACCATCAATCTGCAATTCAACTTTATTTTGTTCGTTGCGTATGGATTGAACATGATTATTGAAATGAAATTCAACGCCCAGATTTTGACAAAGGATTTTCATTTGTCGAACAAACAAGGGAGAATTTCCTGCCTGATCATCAGGGAGATAAAGTCCTGAATGAAATTCCACTTCAGTCGAAAGCGCTGGCTCCATTTGCCTTGCAGCTTCTTGATCTAGCAGTTCATGATTGGTACCGGACTCACCGAGTAATTGCATGGTTAAGCGCGCAAGTTGCAAATCTTTCGCGGTACGAAACATCACCATCGCTGCTTTATGCTGCTGAAAATCCATTTCATGCGTTTGAATGAGTTGAGACATTTGCTGTGCGCTATAGTCAGCCAGCATTTTTAAACGTTGTTGATTTTCTTTGAAACGCTGCAACCTGCATTCTGAAATCCAGCGTCGTATCCATGACCACATCGCGGGTTCAAATCGTGCGCTAAAGGCAACCGGCGATTCTTGTCGGAACAGCATAGATAGAGCGCGGTAAGGCAGCCCTGGCACAGTCCATTGACGTAATGTGCTGTTAGGACCCATGAGATCCACATTGCCGAAACTGGCTTCTTGCGCCACGTTGCCATAGCGTTCAACCACCATTACTTCATGGCCTGCTTCGGCCAAGTAATAGGCGGTGCTTACGCCGATAACACCGCCACCTATCACTGCTACTCGCATGGGACTCCAACTTTCTCTAATCCGTTCGGCACATTGATTATGCCGTCGGGCAGGTCTTTGCCTGGATTGTAAATCATCGTTAGCTCTAAAAAGCCGGTATAGGGTAGCCGCAAATCACTAGCAAAACAATCTTTGCCGATAGTCGTGCAATTAATCAGTGCAATTTTCATGCTGCATTGCGGGGCGTACTGATTTTTTTGGGTCTACGTCCTGAGCAAAATGTGTCTGCTACACCACTGTTTTTGACTTTTAGCACCGGCGTTTCATGGAGACCGTTCTGTGCATGATTGGCACAGAGATTGCAAAAAAGGAAACTGTCTGTGCCAAGTTGGCGCTCAGCGCAAGCAAAGACAAATTCTTATTTTCAACTCCAATTACCCCATAGGGAGCTAATTATGATGTCACTCATCTCTCAAGCCAGTCGTCAGCAATTCATTCAACAAAGTTTTCCAGCTGTCATGCGTATGCAAGGGGTACAGCCACCTACTATGCCGCGAGTCGTCGTCAGAGATCAAAGATCAATGAAACAAATAAAGCGTCCAAGTAAAAGGAATTTGGAGCAGCTTGCTAAGAAGATAATACCGAAGAAATTGTCTGTTGCTAGAACTATTCCCTCAACATCGAACGTTCTTCCTCCATCCAAGATTGTTTATATATCTGAGGAAGAGTTGTCAAAATTCGCGATCAGCAAAACGTTTGATGGAAGTACCTTGCAATTTCCAGTAAGTGCGAGTGGAAGAGATCACTATGTACATGGTCAAGTCAAAATACAGATTCGAATGCCAGGCGATCAGCCTTTTAAATATGTTAGAAGAGCAAACTATGACATGCGTGAATTTAAGTATTTATGGGTATTACATAAAAATCCGTTTGCCAAAATTCGTAGGAGTTCTGCTCCAGATGAGGATATTAAAAGTAAGATCAGTGATGAACCACTTATGGGAATCGCTCGTGAGATGACTCCTACAGATAGTGACCGTGGAATTGTCTGTCATCCTGATATTGCGAAATTAGGTTATTTCGGCGGTGAAGTATGGTTTTTACCCCGGACGGAAAAAAATAAGGGTAATAAATACGATGCAGTCCATATCAACCTCAATTCTGGAAGATTCCCTTCAAAAGACGATAAAAATTTATATACCGCAGCAAAATACTGGTTGTCATTGGGCTATCACAAAGTTTTTGCAACACCAAGAGATCAGCGCTATGGCGAAGTAACACCAATATTATTTATGCGCGAGGCTCAGTCACACACTAAGACTAAAGCTAATTTAGAAGTTAAGTCATACGCTAAACCTCAAGCTAAGCCTTTTGAATTCGTTTGATATAAGCTTGTATAAACGACTAGGCGGTACTAGAAATTATAGTGCCGCCTCAATCGCTCTAGAGACTGCCAGTATGTTTGCATCAGTCATAGCAAGACCCGCCACCATTAAACCAACCGGTAAGCTACCTTGTTGATGACAAGGTAGCGATACCGCACAACCATCTAATAGATTGATGATGGATGGGTTGCGTAGTAATAAACGATTGGTGTTAAAAAACACTTCGTCCGATTCAAGTAAGGGCGCTATCTCTGGTGCTGTGAGTGGTACGGTAGGCATGAGTAGCGCATCAAAACCTCTTAATTCCAGCTCCATTTTTTTTATCCAATTCTGACGTGCTTGATGTAAAGCAGTTATCTCATCAGGCTGATATTTTTCTCCTAAGCGCATGCGTTGCGCTACACGCTGATCATAAGCATCACCATGACTTTTTAACATTGCTTGGTGATGTGCATAGGCTTCTATAGGTGCGAATAAATTAATGGTAGGTGCTTCAGCAAGTAAGGATAAAGGCACGTCCACAATCACTGCACCTGCCGCAGATAGTTTGTTCAGCGCAGCAGCAAAGCTAGCAGTGACGTGGGTATCCATATTTTCCATAACCAAGGTTCGTGGCACAGCGAAGCGCAAACCTTTTAGTGTAAGGTTTTCTAGTGTTAATGCTTGATCAGCAATGATGCTATCAATGAGATGACAATCATCAACCGAGTGTGTCATTGCACAAATTGTGTCTAACGAGGGAGCGAGTGGGAATGTGCCAGTAACTGGTACACGGCGCATGGTTGGTTTGAAGCCCACTAGTCCACACAAGGCAGCAGGTATGCGTATCGAGCCACCTGTATCTGAGCCTATGCCAGCTATACAGATTCCAGCTGCAACAGAAACAGCCGCGCCAGAGGAAGATCCGCCTGGAATGCGCGCTACTTTGTTATCAGCAGGATTTACAGGCGTGCCGTAATGCGGATTAATGCCTACGCCTGAAAAAGCAAATT
>JBEDCU010000103.1:0-14035 GCA_041176585.1 Pseudomonadota bacterium | reverse complement strand
CCAGAAAAAAACCAGATCCACTGCCCATGCTCACGGTGTGTAGTGATTTTTCTCTAGAACCATCCCAAGTCTTAGCCATAGGCGATTCCTCGAATGATGCGCAAGCAGCTCGGGCAGCAGGATGCAAAGTTTTTGCCGTACCTTACGGCTATAACCACGGCCAGCCTGTACAGTCGATTGATTCCGATGGTATAGTCGATTCGTTATTTATTGCGGCCAATCGACTTGCCGCCTGACTCTAAACATCATGTTCCTCACTAAAAAACCTAAGCTGCTTGCACCAGGTGCCTTTGAGGCTTGGCCATGGCGACGCTGGCTGACGCACTGAGATTGATATTGCGCAGTCTGTGGGTTAACTTTTTTTAACTTCCCCGCAGGTTTTTTAAAGTCTCACGCCGCTCATTTACAATAGCGGCCCGGAGAGGAACATGACAGAACTTGAATTCAAATCGCTAGCCGCAGAAGGCTATAACCGCATTCCACTCTTAGCAGAAGCATTTGCGGATCTGGAAACACCGCTTACCCTTTACCTTAAACTCGCTCAAACGCAAAACGCTGGCAAAAATACATTTTTACTGGAATCGGTTGTGGGCGGCGAGCGATTCGGTCGCTATTCTTTTATTGGTCTGCCTGCCACCACACTGTTACGTAGCTATGGTAATCGCATCGAAGTCGTCGAGCACGGCAAGATCATAGAAAAGCACAACGGTAATCCACTCGATTTCATCGCTGAATTTCAATCGCGCTACAAAGTCGCCCTCACACCAGGCCTTCCGCGTTTTTGTGGTGGCCTTGCAGGTTACTTTGGTTACGATGCAGTACGCTGCATAGAACCACGTTTAGCAAACAGTGCGCCTAAAGATGATTTACAGCTTCCAGACATACAGCTTTTGTTAACGGAAGAACTCGCTGTAATCGACAATCTCTCCGGCAAGCTCTATCTCATTGTGTATGCCAATACCCAGCAACCAGAAGCGTATGCAAAAGCACGGCAACGATTAAAAGATTTACGTACCATGTTGCGTCGTGCAGTCGATGCACCTGTCACCTCGAGCTCAGTCAGAACCGAAGCCATACGTGATTTTGATAAAGCAGACTATCTCGCTGCTGTACTCAAAGCCAAAGAACTGATCATGGCGGGTGACTTAATGCAAGTGCAAATAGGTCAACGCATACGCAAGCCTTATGTTGATTCACCTTTATCACTCTACCGCGCATTACGATCACTTAATCCATCGCCGTATATGTATTTTTATAATTTCGGTGATATGCAAATCGTAGGCAGCTCACCGGAAATTTTAGTGCGCAATGAAAGTGTGAAAGACGGTGGAAAGAAAGTCACCATACGCCCATTAGCAGGTACACGTCCTCGTGGCAGCACTGCCGAACACGATATTCAACTTGCTACAGAATTACTCGCCGATCCTAAAGAAATTGCTGAACATGTGATGTTGATTGATTTAGCGCGCAATGACATAGGCCGCATTGCTGAAATTGGCAGTGTCAAAGTCACCGATAAATTTGTGATTGAAAAATATTCTCACGTACAGCATATCGTCTCAAATGTAGAAGGCACACTCAAACCGAATATGTCTAACCTTGATGTATTACGCGCGACCTTCCCTGCAGGCACACTATCCGGCGCACCTAAAGTACGTGCTATGGAAATCATTGATTCCTTAGAACCTGTTAAACGTGGTATCTACGGTGGCGCTTGCGGGTATTTATCCTTTGGTGGCGAAATGGATTTAGCAATTGCGATACGTACTGGTGTCATAAAAGATGGCATGCTGTATGCACAAGCTGCTGCTGGCATCGTTGCTGATTCCGTACCTGAAATGGAATGGCAAGAAACTGAGAATAAAGCACGCGCTGTATTAAGAGCAGCAGAACAAGTGCAAGATGGTTTGGACGGGGAGATCTGACATGCTACTCATGATCGATAACTACGACTCCTTCACTTACAACTTAGTGCAATACTTTGGCGAGCTCGGTGAAGACGTACACACCTATCGCAATGACGAAATCACACTAGAAAAAATCGCTGCACTAAAACCAGATCGCATTTGTATCTCGCCAGGCCCATGTACACCAAATGAAGCAGGTGTCTCTGTGCCCTTGCTAAAAAACTTCGCAGGAAAATTACCCATATTGGGTGTTTGTTTAGGACACCAAAGTATAGGCGCTGCATTTGGCGGAAAAATTATTCGCGCCCAGCAAGTCATGCATGGCAAAACCTCTGTCATCCAACACACTGGACTAGGTGTTTTTAAAAATATCCCTAATCCTTACACTGTCATTCGTTATCACTCACTGGCAATTGAACGTTCTTCTCTACCTGATTGTTTAGAAGTCACAGCATGGACAGAGGATGGTGAAATCATGGCAGTGCGACATAAAGAGTTTGCCATCGAAGGCGTGCAATTTCATCCTGAATCAA
This sequence comes from Pseudomonadota bacterium, assembly GCA_041176585.1. GTDB lineage: Bacteria > Pseudomonadota > Gammaproteobacteria > Burkholderiales > Burkholderiaceae_D > Pernthalerella. The sequence continues at coordinate 11,595 of JBEDCU010000103.1, read as the reverse complement.
TATTGTCAGAGCATGGTCACGCCTTATTGAAAAATTTTCTAGAAACATAATTCCGCGCTATGACTCTCACACCTCAACAAGCACTATTGCGCTGCATTGAAAATCGTGAAATCTTTCACGATGAAATGCTAGACTTATTTCGACAAATCATGGGCGGAGAAATGTCTCCTGTCATGATCGCTGCACTTACTATGGGTCTGCGTGTAAAAAAAGAATCCGTCGGTGAAATCGCAGCAGCCGCTCAAGTCATGCGTGAATTTGCTGCCAAGGTTACCGTAGAAAACAGTGACAACTTATTAGACATTGTTGGCACAGGCGGTGATGGCGCTAACACCTTTAACATCTCTACTGCCTCCATGTTTGTAGCCGCAGCAGCTGGTGCACGTGTCGCTAAACATGGCGGTCGTAGCGTGTCCTCTTCATCTGGTAGTGCAGATGCGTTAGAAGCATTAGGCGTCAACATCAATCTCCAACCCGATCAAGTCGCGCAATCTATACAAGCAACTGGCATAGGCTTTATGTTTGCACCTAACCATCACGCAGCCATGAAACATGCTGCACCTGTGCGTAAAGAATTAGGCGTGCGCACTATTTTTAATATATTGGGTCCATTAACCAATCCTGCTAGTGCACCAAATATTATGATGGGCGTGTTTCATCCTGATCTAGTAGGCATACAAGCACGCGTCTTACAAAAATTAGGCGCTAAACATGCGGTCGTGGTTTGGGCGCGTGACAACATGGATGAAGTTTCACTAGGCGCATCCACCATGGTGGGCGAATTAGTGAATGATGAAATTCATGAGTACGATATACATCCAGAAGATTTTGGTTTGCAAATGGTCGCAAGCCGCAATCTCAAAGTGAACAATGTCACTGAATCCAAAGAAAAAATACTAGAAGCGCTCACCAACAAAACTGGACCTGCACGAGACATCGTAATTTTAAATTCTGGCACAGCACTCTACGCAGCCGGTATTGCATCATCAATCGCAAACGGCATCACAATGGCGCAAGAAGTCGTCGCATCAGGTGCTGCACGCAGCAAACTCGATCAGTTTGTGCAATTCACACAAAGCATAACGAAATAATTAGGCGTAATTTTCATGTCCGATATCTTAAAAAAAATTCTTGATGTAAAAGCCGATGAAGTCGCCTCTGCAAAAAAACATCAAGATCTAGCGAGCCTTAGACGCGAAGTAGAAACTAATAAAGAAGCACATGCACAATTACGCTCCTTTGAAGGCGGATTAAGAAGCAAAATCCAAGCAGGTCAGGCAGGCGTGATTGCTGAAATTAAGAAAGCCTCGCCTTCTAAAGGTGTGTTGCGTGAAAATTTTCATCCCGCAGAAATTGCACAATCTTATGCACAGCATGGTGCTGCTTGCTTATCTGTACTGACTGACGAGCATTTCTTTCAAGGCGCGCCAGAATATTTAAAACAAGCGCGTGCAGCATGCGCCATTCCCGTGTTGCGTAAAGATTTTATGATCGATCCTTATCAGATCTATCAAGCACGCTCGTGGGGAGCTGACTGCGTGTTACTCATCGTTGCTGCTTTAGATCACGGATTAATGGCTGAACTCGAAGCTTGCGCACATGAACTCGGTATGGGCGTATTAGTTGAAGTACATGACGCAAATGAACTTGATGCCGCTTTGAAACTCAAAACCAGTATGTTGGGTATTAATAACCGTAATTTACGTACCTTTGAAACCACGCTTGATACCACTCTGAATTTATTGAACCGCATACCGCCTGAGAAAATGGTCATCACGGAATCGGCCATACTCGCTCCTGATGACGTAAAAAAAATGCGTGACGCTGACGTTCACGCATTTCTAGTTGGCGAAGCGTTTATGCGCGCACCAGATCCTGGAATAGAATTAGCAAGGTTGTTTGGCTAAGTTTTATTACTTACGACCACGCAGCCAACTTTTTCTTAACCTAACACCAGCCACTGGCTTCTCTTGTAAAGTTAATGCGAACTGTGGCGCTGTATCTAATTTAATCTGCGCAGTAAACTGCATTAACTCATCGCGACGAAATGCATGAATATGTAACGAGTCGCCATTCCGATAACGCTTTAATAGCGTATCGAGATTTGATGCGGTAACACGTAAATCATCTATCGCAATCAAAACATCACCTGCAGATAATCCTGCTTGATGCGCCACACCACCTTCATACACAGCCGCCAACTTACAATCACTACCATCACGTGAGGTTCGCACGCCTAGTGCAGGTTTTGCATTCGCATTTTTATTTTCGAGATGAATACTAAGTTGCGCTAACAATTCTTCTAACGGCAGATCTCTCGTTCCACGCACTGCACGATCAAAAACTGACTTCAGCTGCAAACCAGTCACTTCATCAAACACTGCTTCCAGTTCTGATTCCGTTAAACCGCGACCTGATTTGCTACCCATAGAATAAAAATCACGACCATAACGACGCCATAACAAACGCATTACGTCATCAAGTGATTTTCTTCCCTTAGTTTCCGTTCTAATCGTGAGATCAAGCGTTAACGCAACCAATGAGCCTTTGGTGTAATAACTCACAATCGCATTCGTGGCATTTTCATCTTGACGATAATATTTAGTCCACGCATCAAAACTTGATTCCGCTACGCTCTGCTTTAAACGGCCACTGCCACGCATAACACCATTGACTGTTTTAGCAAGCAGCTTCATATACGCTGCTTCATCAATGACACCCGATCTTAGCAAGATCAAATCATCGTAATAACTAGTAAAGCCTTCAAACAACCACAATAGCGGCGTATAAGTTTCGCGCTCTAAGGCATAAGGCGCAAACACTGCAGGCTTAATACGCTTTACATTCCAAGTATGAAAATATTCATGACTGCAAAGACCTAGGAATCCGCGATAACTCTCGCTCATCTCAGCTTGACCTTTAACCGGCAAATCTGCACGTGCACAAATTAAAGCTGTTGATGCTCGATGTTCTAAACCACCATAACCATCACCCACTGCTTGCGTCATAAACAGATAGCGTGAGACAGGCGCTTTTTTTGTGACTGGCTCAAAGAAAGCAATCTGCGCTTCACAGATTTTTTTCAAATCAGCACAAAGTCGAGTTTGATCCAGATTGGGTACTTTGCCTGTCACTACAAAATCATGTGCAACACCATGCGCTTTAAAACGCATGAGTGCGAACGTTCCCATTTCAACCGGATGATCAATCAAGGCATCATAATTTTCTGCGACATACGATCCAAAGCCATAACGCTTGGCTTTTAATTCAGGCAGTGCAGTAGCAACCCGCCACTTTGCATAAGTAGCGCCTTGTGGACGCTGAATATCAACCACATGCGGCAATGATTCTTGATCATGAACACGCAAAAAAACACTACTGCCATTAAAAAAGCCATGCGATTGATCGAGATGTGCAGAACGCACTGACATATCCCACGCATAAACTTGATAGCGCAGTGTCAAAGCATGCTCACATGGCGCAGCGCGCCATGTTTGCTTATCCAATTTTTTTAAGCGGACTGCTTTGCCTTTGGACTCCGCTTTGATTTGCACAATGTTGCGTGCAAAGTCGCGAATCATGTAACTACCTGGTAACCATGCAGGTAAGCTAAATTCTTGTCCTGCTTTGTTAGGTGACGCAACAGTCAGCGTCACCTCAAACAAATGCAATGCCAGATCATGAGGGCGAATCTGATAATGAATGTCAGTCTGACCTAAACGCACATTAAGCCTTTACATTCACAACCAAACGACCACGCACCTGCCCTGCAAGAATCTTAGGCGCCCATGCAAGCGCATCACCTAATTTGATTTCTTGTGTAATCGTCGCCAAAGTTTCCGCTTTTAATTCTTTCGCTAACAAATCCCAAGCAGCGATGCGACGTGACTTTGGCGCCATCACACTATCGACGCCAATTAATTTCACTGAACGCAAAATGAAAGGAGCAACTGATGCAGGGAAATCCATACCTTGCGCTAAACCACAAGCAGTGACCACACCACTGTAACGAGTCTGTGCCACAGCATTCACTAATGTATGTGAACCAACTGAATCTACCACACCAGCCCAACGTTCTTTTTGTAAAGGCTTACCTGGCTCTGACAAAGTTGCTCTGTCAATTACTTCTTTAGCGCCTAAGGATTTTAAATAATCTGCTTCAGCTAATTTGCCCGTTGATGCCACAACTTGATAACCTCGCGCAGCTAACAATGCCACTGCAACGCTACCCACACCACCTGATGCACCAGTGACTAATATTTCACCGCTATCAGGTGTGATGCCTTGTTCTGCCAATGCCATCACACTCAACATGGCTGTATAACCTGCCGTGCCTATCGCCATCGCTGTACGTGATGACATACCTTGTGGACGTGGAATTAACCAATCGCCCTTTAATTTCGCACGCTCTGCCAAACAACCCATGTGCGTTTCACCTACACCCCAACCGTTGAGAATAAACGCATCACCAGCTTTCCAATCAGGATGGGTCGATGCAATGACTTCACCCGCACCATCAATACCTGGAACCATAGGCCATTTACGCACTACGGGTGACTTACCCGTAATAGCCAATCCATCTTTGTAGTTAATGGTTGAGTAATCAACCGCAACAGTGACATCGCCATCTTCAGGTAACTGCGCATCATTCAACTGCGTTAATTCTGCTTTTGTCGTGCCATCTTCATTTTTATTTAATAGAATTGCGTGAAACATAAATACTCCGTTCAAAGTTATTTTATTTATCGGTAATGAAATTATTTTATTGCTGCCAGTTTAGCTTCCAACATCTTGGCATCGATCGCACCTGGTATTCGTGAACCATCAGCAAAGAAAATAGTGGGGGTGCCAGTGACTTTATATTTTTTTCCTAACTCCAGCACTTTCTCATGCGGCGTGGTGGTACAAGTCTCTGCAGCTGCGGCTGGCGTTTTATTATTGATCATCCAATCATCCCAAGCTTTTAGCTTGTCGGCGGAACACCAAATGTTTTTAGATTTGGAGCGTGAATCATCTGACAAAATGTTATACATAAAAGTGTAAACAGTGATGTCTTTCATTTCATTGATAGTTTTACGAAACCGTTTGCAGTATCCACAATTTGGATCTTCAAACACAGCAATCACTCTTTTGCCATTCCCTTTAACAGACTTAAGTGCTAGATCTAAAGGCAAATCAGAGAATTTGATACGATTCATTTCATCTAGACGTGCCTGCGTTAAATCACGCGATGATTGCGCATCTATCAAACGACCAATGAAAATAAACTTAGCTTCTGAGTCGGTATAAATCAACTCATCACCAATCTTCACTTCAAAAATATTTGCAAACGGTGTCTTTACAACAGACTCAATCACAGCACCTTCACCCACTTTAGGCTGCAATAATTTTTTTACACTCGCCTCTTGTGTATCAGCCCATGCCAGTTGACTGGCTAAAGCAAAAGAAACAGAAACTAGAATTTTTTTATTTATCATGTCAGAAACTCATTAAGAAAAAATCGAAGGAGATTTGCCTAGCGCATGTTTAATTAGGCTACGCTTTAAAAATGGAACGCGATTGACTATATTCATACCTGTATTCCGTAACACACGCAGTGGCGTGAAATCAGAAGTAAAAAGTCTTTCCAGGCCATCCGTTGCTAGCTGCATCAACAACACTTCTTCTTTGCGGCTACGCGCATAGCGCTGTAATGCACGCGCATCACCACAATCCGTATTTGCATCAGCAGGCCCTAGCGCTTCAAGTAAAGCAATCACATCTGCAAAACCTAAATTCATTCCCTGACCTGCCAGAGGATGAAAAACATGCGCTGCATCGCCTACCAACACAGTGCGTTCGGCTGCAAAGCTGTGTGCACGCATCAGACGCAATGGAAATCCACGCGGCACAGCAGGCGGCAAAGGATGTAATTCACCGAGAGTTAATTGAGGAAGTTTATTCAAGCGCGACGCTAACTGCTCTGCAGTTTCAGACAAAAGTGTTTCAGCTAATTTATCTGGCGCAGACCATACTAACGACACCTGTGATCCTGCTAACGGTAATAACGCAACAATACCCTCAGCACCTAGAAACCATTGTGATGCAACGCCATGATGTGGCTTATCACATGAGAAATTTGCCACTACTGCAAGCTGATCATAAGAACGATAATCAAGTCCTATATCAGTTTGAGCACGCACCCATGAATTCGCACCGTCTGCACCCAATACTAAGGAAGTATGTATTGCAGAGCCATTATTCAAATCAATTTGCACTTCTTCAGCATCAACATGCATCTGCGTTGCAGTGGCCTGCACAATTTCTACACCTTGAGTAAATTGCAGGGCATTGTCTAATGCATGATTCAGATTGCCATCCTCAACTATCCACGCTAATGCTCCAACATGTGCGCCATAAGCATCAAAACTCAGATGACCGGCATGCTGCGCATCGTCACCTTTAATGTCCATCGCTTCAATCGGCGCAATGCGCGCCTGATCCATCGCATCCCACACTTTTAAGGATGACAATAAGTTTTTTGTCGCATGATTTAAAGCATAGACACGGCTATCCCACTCACCACTCGCCTTCCATTTAGATGCATTTGATTCTGCTTGTGATGGCGATAATAAAGTTACAGCATACCCAGCTTGCGCCAAAGCCAACGCACTAGCCTTACCAACGGCACCGTTACCGACCACACAAATTTGGGATTGCTTTTTCATTGAAGAGAACGAGGATGAGCGCAATTAATAGTAAGGGTCGATTATAGCTCTGAGGGAGATTTCAGCCCTAGCAAGCAGATAGTGCTAATTATTTAGGCAATTTTTCTTCAATCGCGACCAATAATTGCTGCCCAAGCTGAGCTTTGACCTCATTTTATGCATGAAAACTAAGCCTGCTATCTAAATGATGAAGCTTTGATTTTGAGGTTGGCCTCAGTTTTGCTATACTCTCGCCTCTTGGCCTGGTAGCTCAGTCGGTAGAGCAGAGGATTGAAAATCCTTGTGTCGGTGGTTCGATTCCGCCCCGGGCCACCAAAATGTGCAAAAACCACCTTCGGGTGGTTTTTTTATCGCGATGGAAAGTTGCCAAAAGAGCTTTAATGAGCGGCAAAGTCGTTTTCTTATGCTCTCACACTCTCAAGACAATCAATATGATTACAGTCATCATCGCCTCTTATAGATACGGACATCTTGCAGCGCATTGCATAGAGTCATTGCTATCTCAAACTACTCTTCCCTCAAGAATTTTATTCGTGGACGACGGAGGTTTAGATTGCAGTCATTTACCAAGTCTATATCCAGACGTTGAATATATTTTCAGGCCTATCAATTTAGGCGTTGTAGATAACTTTCAAGACATGCTGTCTAAAGTGGATACGGAGTATGTACTATTCATAGGCGCTGATAATTGGTTACGTTCCGATGCAATTGAATTACTTTCCAATGCCAACACCGATATCGTCACCTACGACATTGTTGTAACTGGTGAATTAAAAGAAGAAATCTTAACGAGAGTGCCTGGTGAGACGCACCCTTATAAAGGTGACTTGTATTGGAATCGCCAAGGTCAGCATCACGGATCCATGATGTACCGTACAGATTTTGGACAAAAAATTGGCTACAAAAAAAGATATGAAGATGGTGCTCATCCACAAGAGGATTGGAACCTGTGGGATAAGATGTTAGAACAGGGTGCAACAGTAGCAAGCATCAAAGAAGGGCTTTTGTATTACAGAAGGCATAAAGAAAATTTTTTGAAATATTCTCATGCATCTTTACGCTTACAAAAGCAAGATTTAAATTACGCTCTAGAAGAATGATGAGTTAGATTGAGATCGACAAGTGCGCAACTCTAGTTGATTTCACTTATGTTCAATGAGGTATAAATAAACCACCTTCGGGTGGTTTATGTGCATTGAGCTTCAGTATTTCATCGTCCATTGGATAGAAGCTTGCTCATCAAATCATTAGTAATGCTTTTATCTTCGCTCGCACTTCCCACAATTCTTGTTCGCCGATGCTAGCTTTATATTTTGCTTTACGCGCTCGCCAATCAAGAGATTTCAAATGATCGGTTAGCACAACACAACGAGTGCCATCAACTTCAGTTAACACTTCGAAAGGATGACCTTTGATTTGTGTACTAAGTGGGCAACAAAGGACCAAACCCGCCTTCCCATTGTAGGAAGTTGGACTGAGAACTAATGCAGGACGATGTCCTGCCTGCTCGTGCCCAGCTTGTGGATCGAATTCTAACCAGACAATATCACCCGAATCTGGCACATAACGTTTGACCATTACCAGACTTCCTTACCGACTGACTTACCAAAATCCGATTCCGCATGGGAGTTATCAGCAGTAATGCCAGCTACTAACTCATCCAATTTATATTCTTTACGATTAACTGGCTCAATGATAATTTTCCCGCGCAGTACTTTGACGGAGACTTTCTGATCCATTGTCAGATGCGCCTCTTTCATCAAGCTAACGCTCAGTCTAAGTGCAGGACTATTTCCCCATTTTTTAATAACAGCTTCCATAGCAACTCTCCTATTTGTTTCTACATTGTAGATACATATAGAAGCGCTGTCTACATTCCTTTTGAAAATTAAAGCGTAAATCGAAGTTCCCGTTTCTAGCTAATGGTGAAAATAGGATCTGACATGCTCAACTCGGTGCGATTACTTCCAGAACCGCCAAATAAGCAAAGCCCTCGTTAGCAATAACGGGGGCTTTTTTTGTATCATGAGGAATCTAACCCTCAGACTTTATTAAACCAAGTGAAGCTCTACTCTTTTACCTAATGCGGCTGCATATTTTCTTAGCGTATTTAAACTTGGGGAATGTTTGCCAGTCGCTAATGCATTTTCTAGCCTAGCAACCGCAGGAGTTTGCGTTCCCATCTTTTTAGCTACTTGAGCTTGCGTTAGTCCGGCCTCTTTTCTAGCTGCAAGAATCTCATCAAGAATTGCAAATTCAGTACGATCAAGTTCTTTGACTGCGGCTTTAATAGCAGGCTTTTTAAGCATCTTACTCACCATTTGTTTATGAGTAAGCATTTTTGTTTTCTTTTGTGCTGTCATTTCTTAAGCTCCTTCATACGCGATTTCGCAATCTTCAATTCTTTATCTGGTGTCTTTTGAGTTTTCTTAATAAAGCTATGAAGCATCACTATTTTCTTCTCCACCATCATACAAAAGTAAACTCGGGCGATACCTTCAGCTCCCTTAAGTCTTAATTCGAATAATCCACTTCCAAATGAATCTGTATGAGGCAAACCCAAATTGGGTCCATGCTCAATCATCCGACTAGTTAATCCAAGATAGCGAGCCTGAAGCGTATCAGGAAGATTCATGATGTCTTCTTGAACTTGCTCATTGTAATAAAGGATGGAATAGGTCACAAAAGAATATTAACAAATTTGTTAATATTGAACAAGCATGTCGTTTAAAACGACAAACTTATAGCCAACCCGATCGTTTAAAGCGCCAGTACAAAAATGAACAAGCAGATACGATAATAACTACTGCTGCTGGATAACCTAGATCCCACTTTAATTCTGGCATCTGTTCAAAGTTCATTCCCCAAATTCCAGCAAACGCAGTTGCCACACCGAATATAGCCGCCCAAGATGCTAGGCGTTTTTGAATATTATTTTGTTCAAGAGCAATCGCAGATAAGCTGACTTGAATTGCTGTCCCGATAGCATCTCGTATGCTTTCAATAACAGAGTTAATACGAGTTAAGTGATCTAAGATGTCTCGAAAATATTCAGTGCTGTTGGCGCAAATAGGTGGCACTCGACCACTCGACAATTTGCCTACTGCCTCCATTAGCGGAGAGACGGCGTGCTTTACGACCATCACTTTTCTTTTTAGCGCAAAAAGTCTTTCAATATTAGACTTGGTATAACGCCCATCAAAAAGAGTTTCTTCAATATTTTCTAACTCCAGCTCTAACCTTTCAACAATCGGAAAATAGCGATCTACAACAGCGTCAATAAGAGCGTAGAGAACAAAGCCTGAACCTTGGCTTAATAGTTGCGGCTCTTGCTCACAACGTTCTCTAACTCCTAAGAACGTGACATCAGATCGATTACGAACAGATAGAACATAATCAGATGCCGCAAAAATATCTAATTCACCAACTGAAATATCATCGTCGTACTTCAATACCTGAATCACAGCAAACAAGCTATTGCCATACTCTTCAATCTTAGGTCTTTGATGACCTGTTAACGCATCTTCTACAGCCAAAGGATGAAGGTCAAACTCCTCCTTCATTTTCATAATCTCATTTACAGTTGGGTCTAGTAGCGCCACCCAAACAAAAGAATCTTTATTGGCAAGGTAATCGCTAATATGTTCAATTTCAATATCAGCGATTTTTTTACCGTTTAGATAGGAGGCGCAATTAATTAGCATATTTAGAAAATATAAAAATATTAATGAGATGAAGCAATCTTAACTCTAGCCTACTTTACAGGGAAAGCTGTAACCATCAAAACTATGTAATTAGACATAAATGAGTATCCTATGCGCTGGTCGATTCCACCTTGTGCCACCAAGATGTACAAAATCCACCTTTAGGTGGTTTTTTTATTTGTCACTTGTTAGCTTGCTTTACAGCCCGTATACTTGTACTATATATAGAACAAGTTCTGACGGAGGCTCTATGCGAGTGATCAACTTTTCCGATGCAAGAAATCAACTCAAGCAAGTGATCGATCAAGTAGTGGATGATGCTGACTTCACTGTGATCTCCAGACGCGATGCACAAGATGCAGTCGTGATGTCACTGGACACCTTCAACAGTTTGATGGAAACACTCCATCTGATGAAAAGTCCTGCAAACGCCAAACACTTAGAAAAATCTATCACTCAATATCGTAAAGGTCAGACCAAATCCAAGGGATTGGTCGATGAGGAGTAAGTTAGTCTGGACCAACGCAGCGTGGGAAGACTATGTGTACTGGCAAAGTCAAGATAAGAAAACACTTAAGCGTATTAACTTGCTTGTTAAAGAAGTGATGCGCGACCCAGAAGTCGGCATAGGTAAGCCAGAGCCTTTACGAGAAAATTTGTCAGGGTTTTGGTCAAGGCGAATTGATGACACGCATCGGCTTGTCTACGCCATTGAGAAAGACCAAATCGTTGTGATCGCTTGTCGATATCACTACGAGTAACTCAAATAACCAGATCAGACATTCTCATCTCGTTTCGATTCCGCCTTGAGCTACCAATTAAGTAAGATCCTCGTTAACGACAACGAGGGCTTTTTGTATTTTGGTCTTGGAAGGGTTTAGTTATGGGATGGTTGATATTAAAGTTTCTTTACCACCGAGTATCTGTGACATGAAATGAGGTGATCATTGACCATTCCGGATGCCTGCATAAATGCATAACAAATAGTTGATCCTACAAATTTGAATCCCGCTTTTAATAATGCTTTACTCATTGCGTCAGATTCTAGAGATTTTGTTGGAATTTCGCTTAAGAAGCGGCGTTTATTTTGAATAGGCTTGTTTTGTACAAATGACCACAAAAATTGATCAAAGGCTTCTCCATTTTTTTCTAAAGCTAAGTAAGCCTTAGCATTGCCGATAGTG
>JBEDCU010000102.1:0-3076 GCA_041176585.1 Pseudomonadota bacterium | reverse complement strand
GTGATACAGCTTGGATGATGGTGGCTACCTTATTGGTCATCATGATGTCTATCCCTGGACTTGCTTTGTTTTATGGCGGTTTAGTCAGATCGAAAAATATGCTGTCCATACTCATGCAAGTAATGATGATTTTCTCCGTCATTATTGTCTTGTGGTGTTTGTACGGTTATTCGATTGCATTCACAGAAGGTGGTAAATTTTTCGGTGGCTTTGATAGATTATTCTTGAAAGGCATGACACCGGATTCAATGGCAGCGACCTTTAGTAAAGGTGTTGTGATCCCTGAGTTTGTGTTCTTAGCTTTCCAAGCGACGTTTGCAGCAATCACTTGCGGCCTCATTGTTGGTTCATTCGCAGAACGTATTAAATTCTCTGCTGTCTTGTTCTTCACCGTGTTGTGGTTCACTTTTGCTTATCTGCCAGTTGCGCACATGGTTTGGTTCTGGCCAGGTCCTGATGCATTCACGGATGCAGCAGCAGCTGAAAAAGCAGTTGCCGCTTCAGGTTGGTTATTCCAAAAAGGCGCACTGGATTTTGCAGGCGGTACCGTCGTTCACATTAATGCAGCGGTTGCCGGTTTAGTTGGCGCATTCGTGATCGGCAAGCGTGTAGGTCTGGGTAGAGAATCGATGGCACCACATTCACTGACATTGACTATGGTGGGTGCATCCTTATTGTGGGTGGGCTGGTTTGGTTTCAATGCAGGTTCAGCATTAGAAGCAAATGGTTCTGCAGCATTAGCATTCCTCAACACACTCTTAGCAACCGCAGCTGCAGTCGTGTCATGGACTGTAGGTGAGTGGGTTATCAAAGGCAAACCTTCTATGTTGGGTGCTGCTTCAGGTGCAGTCGCTGGTTTAGTTGCTATTACACCGGCAGCAGGATTTGTTGGTGCAATGGGTGGTTTACTCATAGGCTTGGCAGCAGGTTTGGTTTGTTTGTGGGGTGTTAGCGGTCTCAAGAAGTTATTGGGCGCGGATGACTCACTCGATGTATTTGGTGTGCATGGTGTGGGTGGTGCATTAGGTGCAATTCTGACTGGTGTGTTTGCAGCACCTTCGTTAGGTGGCACTGGCGTATATGACTACGTTGCTAATGCAGTGACACCAGATTACTCTATAGCTAACCAAGTATGGATTCAGTTCCAAGCAGTGATGACCACCGTAATTTGGTCTGGCGTAGTGGCTTTCATTGCCTTCAAACTGATAGACATGATCATAGGTTTACGTGTCTCGGAAGAAGAAGAGCGCGAAGGCTTGGATATTGTCAGCCACGGCGAAAGTGCTTATCACGGTTAGTTTTAAGTTTAACTTTACGGTTAATTTTAGGCCTCCTCTGTAAGTCTGAACTCGCTATGAGTTCTTCAAAACGCCTCCCTAGGGAGGCGTTTTTTTCTTTATTAGAGCTTATGTGAGCGCTTCTGGGCTATGAAGCCTGTTTTTTGCCCTGATAATTAGAGATAGGTGCTCACTTGTCCGGACTAGGCACCCCTAAGGCTTGAATGCCGTTAGAATCTGGTTCCTAATGTCGCTAGAAGAAATGGCCAGAGAAATCTGTTCCCAATCTGACATCAATGCTGGCATACACAGATTCCGTGTTTAGTTAGCTAGATATTTTTCTGCATCGACAATCGCAAGACATTTAAGCATACGCAAAAAAGGTTAGATTCATGGTTCCCCATCTGGTTACAGCGCTCAATGGCCCTCTGCTTGAGCTGGAAAAGAAAATACTTACAGCAACCCCTGCGATTGAACGTTGGTTTCGTTTGGAATGGCAAGAACATACGCCACCGTTTTATTGTTCAGTTGATCTTCGTAATTCTGGTTTTAAGTTAGCACCAGTCGATACCAATCTTTTTCCTGGCGGTTTTAATAATTTAGCGCCTGAGATGTTGCCACTTGCTGTGCAAGCAGCGATGGCGGCTATAGAAAAATATTGTCCCGACGCGAAAAATTTATTACTCATACCTGAGCGTCATACTCGCAATACGTTTTATTTACAAAATGTTGCACGCTTAATGCAAATTTTTAGACAAACGGGTTTGAACGTACGACTCGGTAGTCTTGCAGAAGATATTAAAGAGCCGACTTCGATAGAGCTTCCAGATGGAACCACGATCGTTCTTGAACCTTTAGAGCGTTTGAATAATGGGCGCAGAGTAGGTTTAAAAAATTTCGACCCTTGTACAATTTTATTGAACAATGATTTGTCAGCAGGTATACCAGAGATTTTAAAAAATCTACATGAACAAACTTTACTGCCGCCATTACATGCTGGTTGGGCGGTGCGTCGCAAAACTAATCACTTTGCTGCTTATGATGAAGTAGCAAAAAAATTCGGTAAATTAATTGATGTTGATCCTTGGATGTTGAATCCTTACTTTGCTAAATCTACCGGCATTAATTTTCATGAACGTATAGGCGAAGAAAATCTAGCAAGTAATGTAGATATGTTATTGACCAAGATACGCAAAAAATATAAAGAATACGGTATCAAAGAAACGCCCTTTGTGATTGTGAAAGCGGATGCTGGAACCTATGGCATGGGCATCATGACAGTGCGTGATGCAAGTGAAGTCAAAGATTTAAATCGCAAACAACGCAATAAAATGTCAGTGGTAAAAGAAGGCCTAGAAGTCTCGGATGTGATCTTGCAAGAAGGCGTGCATACGTTTGAACACATCAATGATTCAGTCGCTGAGCCCGTGGTGTACATGATGGATCGCTATGTGATTGGCGGTTTTTATCGCGTCCATGCTGAGCGTGGAGTAGATGAAAATTTGAATTCACCCGGAGCACATTTTGTACCGCTCGCCTTTGCACAACAACATGCGTTACCTGATTTAGCTGCTAAGCCTGGAACAGCAGCACCAAATCGTTTTTATATGTATGGCGTGGTTGGACGACTAGCATTACTAGCAGCAGCGATAGAACTAGAAAAAACAGACCCTAATCCTGAAGAATATTAAATAAAATTAAATTGCATAAGTTAATTTTATTTTTGTTGTGTGAACATCAGAGTGCTTCATGAAAATAGCCTTCATCTGTGATCCCTTATTTGGGTTCAAGATCTACAA
>JBEDCU010000101.1:0-4054 GCA_041176585.1 Pseudomonadota bacterium | reverse complement strand
CCCGTGAAGTGGGTATGGGTGGCAGCTTTTCTTTAGTGTCACGTGAATCTTTGTTATTACTAAATAATTTATTACTAGCCGCCTCCTTAGCTGCAGTGTTACTCGGTACTTTATATCCACTCGTTGTAGAAGCATTTGGTGGAGAAAAAATGTCAGTAGGGCCACCGTATTTTGAAGCCGTGTTTGCACCCTTGTTGTTACCTGCTGCTTGGTTTATGGCGATGTCACCGTGGAGTACATGGAAGTCCACGTCTTCTTTTTCTTTAATCAAACCTTTGCTATTTCCACTGATTGCATCAGTGGTAGTCACAGCAGGTTTTATTCTGCTACGTGGTAAAGGCAGCATCATGAGGGCCTTGGGAATAGCCTCTGCAACGATGTTAGCTTGCGCCACAGTGATGCATGTAGCGCAGCGTGTGCGTCAACAAGGCATCGCTTTAAGTCGTTTATATGCTTTAGGTTTGTCATATTGGGCGATGGTGTTAGCGCACTTAGGTGTGGCTGTGTTTATCGCAGGTGTCACTTTAGTCAAGACCTATGAAGTAGAAAAAGATCTCGTGTTAAGTCCGGGTCAAACTGAAAATTTTGATGGAGCGATGTTGCGTTTTGATGGTGTACGTATGCGTACCGGTGAAAACTATGGCGCATGGCAAGGCATGTTTGAGTTAAAGCATGCCAATGGAAGTACTGTTCAACTGACGCCAGAGAAGCGTCGCTATATGTCAAATGGCCAAGTCATGAGTGAAGCAGCGATTGATGTAGGTTTTTTTGGTGATACTTATTTATCCATGGGTGAACCTTTGCCCGTAGAAGGCAACAAGCCGCAAGCATGGACTGCACGTATTTATTCCAAGCCTTTTATTAATTGGATATGGTGGGGTTGTTGCATGATGGCCCTCGGTGGTGTGCTGTCTATCTTTGATCGACGCTATAGAAATAAAGCGAAGTTAAAAGATAAATCCATGTCGCAAGAACAAGTGAGTCAGGCGGCCGTATGAATCGCAAATTATTTTTAATATTGCCCATCGTAAGTTTGCTATTTTTAGCTGTCTTACTTGCTAAAGGCTTGCAATCTGATCCACGTAAGCTCGAATCCAAGCGAGTGGGTAAACCTGCACCCGAAATCGTTTTAACGACACTAGATGGGAAACAATTTAATAGCCAAAGTATGCAAGGCAAAGTCTGGTTATTAAATGTATTTGCTTCATGGTGTAGCGCTTGTGTGACTGAACATCCTAAGCTCATGCAATTAGCTGAGCAACATCGCTTACCTATGGTTGGTCTAGCTTATAAAGATAAAACATCGGATACCGTTAGCTGGTTAAAGCAGCATGGTGGTAATCCGTATGACATCATTGCAGTCGATTTAGATGGACGGGTAGGTATTGAGTATGGTGTCTATGGCGTGCCTGAAACCTTTGTGATTGATAGTGAAGGCAAAGTGAGAATGCGACATGCAGGTCCAGTCGACGATGAATTTATTGCGCAGCATGTAGAACCATTATTAGCGGTTTCCAACGTAGGAAACACTAAATGAATCCCACTCCAGAAGAAATAGAACGTTTACAGCGTGTTTCTAGTGAATTACGTTGTTTGGTTTGTCAAAATCAAAGTATTGCTGAATCCACAGCGGGACTGGCAGTAGATTTAAAACAGCAAGCACTAGAACAAATTCAAGCGGGTAAAAGTGATGAAGATATTCGTAGCTATATGGTAGAGCGCTACGGTGAATTCATACTCTATAAGCCAGCGTTTTCAGCTTCGAATGCTGTGTTGTGGGGTGGGCCATTTGTTTTATTGGCGTTAGTGTTTGTGATGGTGATAAAGAGCTTACGTCGACGTCAGCAGGCTGCTGAGCCCATCACACAAGCGACTGATGTACTGCGTGCTGCTAAGCTAGAAGAGCGCTATAAGCGTGATGCTTCGAATCAGTAAGTTGATTCTGTTTGATGATGAAAAATAATCGAGAAGATTTACGTTTTGTAGTAATAGGGGCAGGTGCAGTCGGCTGTTATTTTGGTGGCATCTTGGCGCGCGCTGGACATCATGTAACCTTAATAGGCCGTCCACATCATGTGTCAGCCATACAGCAACAAGGTTTGCTATTAACAACGCAAACATTTGAGGAACACATCAAACTGCATGCCAGTTCAGAATTAGCAGCGATACACGATGCAGATGTGATTTTGTTTTGCGTTAAATCGACAGACACTATCGCAACTGCCACACAAGCTAAACCACATCTATCTGACCATGCAGTGATTTTGAGTTTGCAAAATGGTGTGGAAAATGCAGAGCTGATTCGTTCAGTTTTACCGCATCAAGTAATTCCAGCGGTCGTGTATGTTGCTACTGAAATGGTGGGCGATGGTCATGTCAAACACAATGGTCGTGGAGAGTTGGTGATTGGATCCTCTTCAGACAGTGAATTGATTGCGAGCGTGTTATCTGCAGCAGCCATTCCTACTCAAGTCTCGGAGAATGTCATCGGTGCCTTGTGGGCTAAGTTGATAGTTAATTGTGCTTACAACGCGTTATCGGCAATTACGCAGTTACCTTATGGTCGGTTAGTACAGCAAGAAGGTGTTCCACGCATGATGGAAGAATTAGTGGTGGAATGTTTAGCGGTTGCTAGTGCTGCTGGTGTTATTGTGCTTGGAGATAGTCGGGCGAATGTAAAGCAGATTGCTATCACAATGGCAGAACAGACTTCTTCTACTGCACAAGATTTAGCACGTGGTAAGCGTAGTGAAATTGATTTTTTGAATGGCTATGTAGATAGGCAAGGGCAGTTACATCAAGTGCCTACACCATTGAATCATGCTTTAACAAGTTTAGTGAAGATGCTAGAAAAATCACCTGCTTAAAAATGAGGCAACTATGAATCAAGAACAATTCAAACAAATATTAACCGATGAAGGTTTTCAAGATCTCGTTATCGTGGAGCGTGAAGCAGATGGTTATCTGGATATGCACACCCATCCTTTCGAAGCGAAAGCACTCATATTAGAGGGTTCTGTCGTCCTACAAGTGGATGATGAAACTTTATCTTTTAAAGTAGGTGATGTTTTTCATTTGGGACATGCTAAGCCACATACAGAACGTTATGGTCCTACAGGTGTGAAGTACTTAGTGGGTCGTAAAGCAGAAGCTTAAAATAGACTTTGCCTACATTAAGATAAAAAGCTGAAATTACTTTTAGCGATAGTCATATTTGCGATTTTTGTGAATTCCGCTACCTTTATTGCCTTGGATGCCTTGCCGTTGGCATCAGGATCGTAATAAATTGTCCCCGTCGTGCTGTCGACTAAAATTTTAGACTTTGCTGTATTCGCTGTTGTGCGACCGACACCGATATCAATATTATCTGCACTCAGATTTCCAAAGACTGAAGAACTTAGCCCAAATTTATCGGCTGCTTGGAAATTTTTAATCGTATTAAATGCATTCGATTTATAAGCGGCATTTAAAATTACTGTGTCCGCAGTGTTTGATGTACTCAAATCAATTTTATAAATTTTGCTGCCAAATGCTATGGATACATTACTGTTACCTGAATAGCTAGTATTACTCGTGCTATTGGGTTTTAATTGATTAATGCTAGAGAAGGTTCCTGCGTTTAAATTCACTACGCTTGATCGTGTAATACCGGTTAGATCAATTTTATCTGTACCTTTAGCAGAATAAATCGTACTCAGTGTAGTGCCTGTATTAGAGAATTTAAAAGCACCATTGACTGCAGTTGAGCCTTTGTCGTTAACGCCGTACAGATACTGTAATGCAGCGACGTCATACAGCATATAGCTTTGATTATTTGCTCCCTTAGTATTGCCATTGTCTTTATAAGACATGATGGAATACTGATGGTTATCTTTGGCAGTTGGTAGAAATGGCGTATTAACACTGCCACCGCCTGCATCATAGTTACCTGGATGTTTTAGTCCCATAGCATGACCTAATTCATGCCACATGGCCGCCCATCCATAGCTACCACTGGTTGAATCACCCAAGCCACCAGGTGAGGCAGAATTAACAAATACAAAGGCTTTATCCA
>JBEDCU010000100.1:0-3748 GCA_041176585.1 Pseudomonadota bacterium | reverse complement strand
GTCCTTCGATTGTATCCATATAGTCAGCTGGTTTAGATCCACCAAGTGCAGGAATCGGTCGCTCTAGCCAAGCACCTACCCAACGACTAGCGTCAAATTTTTTATCGTGACCTGATTCAATCAGCATGACTTCAACTTGACCAATTAGCCTCTCTAGGCCAAGCAACCGTTCTGTATGCTCAGATGAAAGGACTTCATTTAGACGAATTTTTCTGTCCATAGTTGAAGCAGGAAATCGTAGCGTTATATAGAGGCTGTCTTTAGAAACATCCATCTGACGAACAATGTCATTTAAGGTTGAAGCGGGTACACCTCTACGTATCATTTCTATGCGCTCGAATTGCGAAGCTTGATAAACAGCTAGAGGAGTAATTTTCGAGACTGATATTGGCTTTTGCTTAGCCACACCTCTAGAAATTTGCAAACGCTTGACGCTCGTCGGACGTGCTGCAACAGGCTTAGAAGCAGATACTTGTAAACTCTTACTAGATTTTTTTGAGGCTTTAGGTTGATGTTTTGGCATAGCATCACCATTCATAATTTGAGGATTTAGTTTACCTCATTTGGTTGGATCTAAAACAAGAAAATATTTTAATTAACCAATCAACTCCGCCACCATCTCAATTTCTACACAGCTTCCCATAGGTAATTGCGCTACCCCGAATGCGGAACGCGCATGTTTGCCAGCCTCACCGAAAACTTCACCTAACAACTCAGAAGCGCCGTTAGTCACGAGATGATGCTCAGTATATTCAGCAGTTGAATTCACTAAGCTCACTAATTTCACTATGCGTTTCACTTTAGATAAATCACCACCACAGGCTGCTTGTAGGGTCGCCATTAAATCAATCGCTACTGCACGTGCAGCTTGCTTACCCTGCTCAGTCGTCATATCTCTACCTAATTGGCCGACCCACACCTTGCCATCTTGTTTAGCAATGTGCCCAGATAAATACACGTTGTTACCAGTCTGTACATACATGACATAAGCCGCGGCTGGTGTTGCCACTGCCGGTAAGTTGATGTGTAAATCCTTTAATTTTTGTTGAATCGACATGGTGAACTCCAATGAAATGGTGGAATAAAAACACTGAATAAGGATGATTTTACCCTTACAGCTCTTGAAATCTGATGCGTCAGCCCAATTTAATGTCCAAATATTTTATTTTTCTTGCAACTTAGTTTTTAGGGGATCACATGTCTGGTAATACCAAACAAACCATGGGCTTTCAGGCCGAAGTCAAACAGCTATTACAGCTGATGATTCATTCTTTGTATTCGAATAAAGAAATCTTCTTACGTGAGCTGATCTCTAATGCATCCGATGCAGCAGACAAATTGCGTTTTGAAGCGATTAACAATGATGCCTTATTTGAAAATCAAAGCGAATTATTCATTAGCGTTGATTTCGATAAAACTGCACGCACGATTAGTATTAGTGACAATGGCATAGGCATGAGCCAGCAAGAAGCGATTGACCATCTGGGCACGATTGCGAAATCCGGTACCAAAGAATTCTTTACTCGCTTATCAGGCGACCAACAAAAAGATGCAGCATTAATTGGTCAGTTTGGTGTGGGTTTTTATTCAGGCTTCATTGTTGCTGAAAAAATCACAGTTGAAACACGACGCGCTGGTCTGCCTGCAGATCAGGGTGTGCGCTGGGAATCAGGCGGCGAAGGTGAATTCACTATTGAAAATATTTCATTACCACAGCGTGGTACACGCATCATCTTGCACTTGCGTGAAGGCGAAGATGAATTCCTTTCTGCGTGGAAGTTAAAGTCAACGATACGAAAATATTCAGACCATATCTCTTTACCTATACGTATGAAGAAAGAAGAATGGGATGAAGAGAAAAGAGAAACAGTCATCAAAGATGAACTTGAAACGATTAATCAAGCCAGTGCTTTGTGGGCAAGATCTAAATCTGAGATCACAGATGAGCAATACATAGAATTTTATAAACACGTCTCACATGATTATCAAGATCCACTCAGCTGGACGCATAATCGTGTTGAAGGCCGCAGTGAATACACACAGCTACTTTACTTACCTAAGAATGCACCCTTTGATTTATGGGATAGAAATAAACGTGGCGGTATAAAGCTGTATGTAAAACGTGTCTTTATTATGGATGATGCTGAACAGCTGATGCCTGTCTATCTGCGATTTGTAAAAGGTGTGATTGATACCAATGATTTACCTCTAAATGTATCGCGTGAGATTTTACAAGAATCACGTGATGTGAAAGTCATACGCGAAGGTTCAACCAAACGTGTTTTAGGCATGTTGGAAGAATTAGCGAATGCGGATGAACAAGAGAAAAAAGATAAATATGCAGACTTCTGGAAAGAGTTTGGACAAGTCTTAAAAGAAGGCATAGGCGAAGACGCTAGCAATAAAGAGAGAATCGCTAAGCTGCTGCGCTTTGCTTCCACTCACCAAGACACTGATGCTCAAACTATTTCATTTGCAGACTATGTCGCCCGCATGAAACCGGAGCAAGATAAGATTTACTATGTGACTGCAGATGGTTGGACGGCAGCTAAAAACAGTCCTCATCTAGAAATCTTCCGTAAAAAAGGTCTGGAAGTTTTATTACTCACCGATCGTGTAGATGAATGGATGCTGTCATTCTTGACTGAATTCGAAGGCAAACAACTCATCTCTGTTGCTAAAGGTGATTTAGATCTTGGCAAACTAGAAGATGAAACCGAGAAAAAACAAAAAGAAGAAACTGCGACTGAATATAAAGATTTAGTCGAAAAAATGAAAACTGCACTCTCGGAAAAAGCTCAGGATGTACGTATTACTTTCCGTCTGACTGACTCACCTGCATGTTTGGTATCGGGAGACGATGAACTATCGGGTAATTTGCTACGTATGTTAAAAGCTTCAGGACAGGCAGCGCCGGAATCAAAACCTATTTTAGAAATCAATCCTCATCATCCCTTAGTGCAGCGCTTAAAATATGAGGATAGAAAATTCAACGATTGGTCTAGTATTTTGTTTGATCAAGCCTTGCTAGCTGAGGGTGGTACGCTGACTGATCCAGCAGGATTTGTAAAAAAACTCAATGATATGTTGTTGGGTATGGCATTGAAATAAAACTTAATAAGGGAAATATTCATTAATGGGTATTTCCCTTTTTCACTTCTCAGCTTCCAAAGTATATTGTTGCTGTCGCATACATTTTCGGTATACCGTTTCTCGCTCAATCAATCGTAATCGTTTATCTAGCAAGATCACCTCATGCAATGATTTTCCCATTGCTTTATGAAATATTCCTACTTGTATGCCGGAAGTTGAACGTATTCGTAATTCGATATTTTCATCACGATCACCATTATTCGAGAAACAACAATCCATTTTATTTGTTGTGGAAATTGGATGCGGTACTAATACCTCACCACGCGTAGTATGCAAATAATTCAGCATCCGGTCATTTTGATTAAAATCTTTTTTGCCGTTGATTCCTTTGTAGAGCATGCCAGATTGATCTTTCAACTCTTGACACTCAGATAGTTTTTGTAAAGCCGAATAATAAGCAGAATAAACAGGCTCTACGCCAACTGCGATTGCATCGAGCTTCCAAAATTTTTCTAGCCGCTTAGCCCCATTCAGCACATTAAAAGTAAAAGTTGATGGATGTAGATAATCTGTTAATGCCAATAATTCAAAATGATTTAACAATGCCTTCCTAGTTGCGCGATATTTCGCCACCTCGATTAACTCACCCTCACTC
>JBEDCU010000099.1:0-6914 GCA_041176585.1 Pseudomonadota bacterium | reverse complement strand
ATTATTAACCGAACGAGTTTTTATTTAACGAACGAATTGAAAAAACTATTCGCTCGTCATCCCAAATACAGTGCAAACAAAATTTAACTCGCACAAAAACTGCGCAATCAATTTTCTGCTTTTTGCAAAACATAACCCACTCTAGGGAAATATACATGCACTTCACCTGTACGTGCATCGCTTCTCGCTAAGGTATATCGAGTCCGCGTTGCTGCAATTAATTTACCTGGCGTAGGTTCCAATCCAAAGCTCTCTGCAGTGATCGTGACATCACTGCCTAGTGCAATACCATGCTCATCTTGAAAAATCTCTTGCGACACTGCGAGCGGTGTGGATGACTTAGCAATCTCTATCGCAGCATCCGCAGAAAATTTCTCTACTTGACCATGACCACATCCTGCCATTCTGTCCATCCACGCTAGCACTTGTGGCGTTGCATCTAATATGCCTGCCACTGCTGCAACACGTGAACGCGTAAACCAAAGTGGGTGATAAATCGCGTAGTCAGCGAGGCAAGGTGCAGACCCCAACACATAATCTTGTCCATCCAACATACTGGCAATGCGACGCAAATAACTTTTATAAGCAGCCGTCGCTTCAGGCAATGGCATACGAGGAGCGTTATTACGCATTGCTGCACGATCTTGCGCAAAAATTTTCAACTGTTCAGGATCGGGAAACATCGCTTGCGCACCCTTAGGCTGAAAGTTATAAGCCATTGCAGTTTGAAACAGTGTGCTATCTGCCCAATGCGCTAATACTCTAGCTGCACCTTTGAGTGCGGTTGGATAAAGCGTTGCTGTCGGTGTCATCTGTTCCAATACATCGCAAATCAAAGCCGTATCACAATACACATCCGCACCGATTTGCAAAAGTGGCGTACGACGATATCCCCCGGTTAAAGCAATCACATCTGGTTTTGGCATGATCATAGGAATATGCACTGATCGCCATGCCAATTTTTTGGAGCCTAAAATCAAACGAATTTTTTCTGCGAATGGTGAGTTCGGGTAGTGGTGCAAAATCAAATCGCTCATGCAGTTTTCCTAGCCTAGAGATGAATCGATAAAAAGGGTTTGCGGGTATACTGCCGGAAATTGACGTTGACGTAAACGTCATCTCTTCTATCCCATAAAAAGAACGGCCGGAGACCCTCCATGACTGACCTTTCTGTGTCCCAGAATCTCGCTGGTTATAAACCTGTTAACAAAGTGCGTTTCGTCACAGCTGCATCGCTATTTGATGGCCATGATGCCTCCATCAATATCATGCGTCGCATCCTCATGTCACAAGGCGCAGAAGTCATCCATCTAGGACATAACCGTTCTGTCGATGATATCGTCACCGCCGCTCTGCAAGAAGATGCGCAAGGTATTGCCATCTCCAGTTATCAAGGTGGTCATGTTGAATACTTTAAATACATGATCGATTTGCTGCGCCAACGTGGTGGTGCACATATCAAAGTATTCGGAGGCGGTGGCGGTGTCATCGTTCCAACTGAAATTAAAGAGTTACATGATTACGGCGTGACACGCATCTTCAGTCCTGAAGATGGTCAGCGCATGGGCTTAGTAGGCATGATTGAATTCATGGTGCATGCGTGTGATTCAGATCTTTCGCAATATGCGCCAACTTCAATCGATGTCCTTGCAGCATCTGAGCAGCAAACCCGTCAGCGCTCACTCGCACAACTCATCACCGCTTTAGAAAATGGCAAAGCTAGTAATGAACTTAAACAAGCCTTACATGACGCTGCAGCCAAACGCACTGTCCCTGCTCTGGGCATCACCGGCACAGGCGGCGCAGGCAAATCTTCTCTCACCGATGAATTAATCCGTCGCCTACGTCTAGATCAGGATGACGCATTACAAATCGCGCTGATCTCGATTGATCCTTCGCGTCGTAAATCTGGTGGTGCATTACTAGGTGATCGCATACGTATGAATGCAATTGCACCATGGGCAGGCAAACAACAAGTGTTTATGCGCTCGCTTGCCACACGCGAAGCAGGTTCAGAAATTTCACAAGCACTGCAGGATGTGATTGCTGCCTGTCGCGTAGCAGGTTTTGATTTGGTGATCGTTGAAACTTCAGGCATAGGTCAAGGTGATGCAGCGATCGTGCCGCATGTGAATTGCAGCATGTATGTCATGACACCAGAGTTCGGTGCCGCATCGCAATTAGAAAAAATCGACATGCTGGATTTTGCTGATTTTGTCGCTATCAATAAATTTGATCGTAAAGGATCCCAAGATGCCTTACGTGACGTTGCTAAACAATATCAACGTAACCGTGAATTGTGGTCACAAAATCCAGAGCAAATGCCAGTGTATGGCACCCAAGCTTCGCGCTTTAATGATGATGGCGTCACAGCGCTCTATCAAGGTTTATTGCCGCGTTTAAAAGAATTAGGACTGTCACTCAAAGCAGGAAAACTTGCTGAAGTTAATGTGCGTTTTTCTTCTGGTCGCAACGCCATCGTGCCACCGGCACGCTCACGCTACTTAGCTGAAATCGCTGACACGATTCGTCACTATCATAGACGCGTTGAAAAACAAGCCGTACTCGCACGCGAACGACAGCAGCTCACTGAAACCAAATGTATGCTGGCTGATGCAAATAAATCGTTAGCACTTGATGACTTAATTCATCAGCGTGATCTAGCACTCGATGGCGAAGCCAAACAACTGCTTAACAATTGGCCAGCTATACAAGCGACTTATTCAGGTGAAGAACATATCACCACAGTGCGTGATAAAGAAATTCGTACGCGCTTAAGTTGGGAAACTCTATCAGGCAATGCGATACGTAAAGTCTCCTTACCTAAATATCATGATCATGGTGATTTACTTTCATGGCTCATGAAAGAAAATCTACCCGGTGTGTTTCCTTACACCGCCGGTGTATTCCCATTTAAACGTGAGAACGAAGATCCAACACGTATGTTTGCTGGTGAAGGCGATGCATTTAGAACCAATCGTCGCTTTAAACTAGTTTCTGAAGGCATGCCTGCAAAACGGTTATCCACTGCTTTTGATTCAGTCACTTTATATGGCGCTGATCCAGCACGTCGCCCTGACATCTACGGCAAAGTCGGTAACTCTGGTGTATCCATCGCTACCTTAGATGACATGAAAGTGCTGTACGACGGTTTTGATTTATGCTCGCCCTCGACTTCTGTCTCCATGACAATTAACGGCCCTGCTCCTAGCATCTTGGCTATGTTTATGAATACGGCGATTGATCAGCAAATACAAAAATTTGAAACTGAAAAAAATCGCAAAGCAACAACAGAAGAAGTTGCAGACATACGCACTTGGGTATTACAAAACGTGCGTGGCACAGTACAAGCTGACATCTTGAAAGAAGATCAGGGACAAAACACCTGTATTTTTTCCACTGAATTTTCTTTAAAAGTCATGGGTGATATTCAACAATATTTTGTTGATCATAAAGTCCGTAATTTTTATTCAGTTTCTATCTCGGGTTATCACATCGCTGAAGCAGGTGCGAATCCCATCTCACAGTTGGCATTTACCCTTTCAAATGGCTTTACATTTGTAGAAGCGTATCTTGCACGTGGCATGAACATTGATGATTTTGCACCGAATCTATCTTTCTTCTTCTCAAATGGCATGGATCCGGAATACACCGTATTAGGTCGTGTTGCACGTCGTATCTGGTCTGTGGCTATGCGTGAAAAATATAACGCTAATGATCGTTCACAAAAACTGAAATACCACATACAAACCTCAGGTCGTTCATTACATGCACAAGAAGTGGATTTCAATGACATACGCACCACACTGCAAGCATTGATTGCTATTTACGATAATTGCAATTCTTTGCATACCAACGCTTACGACGAAGCCATCACCACACCAACGGATGAATCAGTACGTCGTGCTTTAGCTATTCAATTGATCATTAATCGCGAATGGGGTCTGGCTAAAAATGAAAATCCTAGTCAAGGTTCATTTGTGATTGAAGAACTCACTGATTTAGTGGAAGAGGCGGTGATGCAAGAATTTGAACGTATTGCTGAACGCGGCGGTGTACTTGGCGCGATGGAAACAGGTTATCAGCGCAGTAAGATTCAAGAAGAATCGATGTTGTATGAACATAAAAAACATGATGGCAGTCTGCCTATCATCGGTGTAAATACTTTCCGCAATCCTAAGGGCGACACCATTCCTCAGCAATTAGAATTAGCGCGCTCTACCGATGATGAAAAACAATCGCAATTAAAACGCTTGGAAGATTTCCATGCGCTACATAGCATTGCATCCGGCCCAGCTCTAGCCGCATTACAACAAGCTGTGATTGATGATGACAATGTCTTTGCAAAATTAATGGATGCTGTACGCGTTTGCTCTTTAGGACAAATCACCGATGCTTTATTTGAAGTTGGTGGCCAATATCGACGCAGTATGTAATCCCATTTCGCTACTGGTTTTTTTGAAGTATTAACAAACCAGCCAGTGAGATAACTTGGAATGTTCAACACCTGAAAGGTGGCATCACAGATGTTGGCTGGAGTCTTGAGTGCTGGTTGTGCTTTTTTTATGTGGGGCGTGTTTCCGCTTTATTTAAAAACACTTAAAGCAATCCCACCGCTAGAAATTTTATCGCATCGCGTTTTCTGGTCTTTCATCATGCTCGCATTGATACTCACCGTGCGCCATCAATGGGGCTGGATTACTAGCATCAAAAAAAATCCACGTATCACAGCAGCCTTTATTGCAAGCGCAAGCATGCTGGCAATTAACTGGGTGGTCTACATTTGGTCTATTAATCAAGATCGCATCGTTGATGCCTCACTCGGCTATTTTATCGCCCCACTCTTTAATGTTTTATTCGGCGTCATGTTAGGCGAACGCCTACGACTTTGGCAGTGGATTTCAGTAGGCTTAGCCGCTACCGGTGTCACTTGGTTAACAATCAGTGCAGGTCAATTACCTTGGATAGGTTTAACCCTCGCCTTTACCTTTGGGCTATATGGCTTGTTACGTAAAACAGCATCCTTAGGCGCATTAGAAGGCCTCACACTAGAAACCTTAGTCATGTTGCCACTCTCAGCATTATTTTTACTTTTACCAGAGAGCGGTTCGTCCCATGCTTTTATCAATGCAGGAATCAACACTAGCTTGCTACTCATTGCAGCAGGACCTGTCACAGCCATACCACTTTTATTATTTGCTTACGGTGCACGACGCATACCACTTTCACTCGTCGGCATACTGCAATACATAGGCCCCACCATCCAACTCTTATTAGGCATTTACTTATACAACGAAGCCTTTAGTTCAACCAAACTCATAGGTTACGGACTGATTTGGTGTGCACTAGGATTGTATTCAATAGAAAGTCTTTGGCAGGCTTGGCGACATTCAGCACGCTAATTGATTTACTGTGATTAGAAATGTAAACGCGTAATCAAGAAACTTGATTACGCGTTTTTATTTTGGTGACTTTAATGCAAATTAATGATTAGGCTCGTTATATTTTTTTAAGAATATATCTTGAATCTCTGGTTTCATCATCTTAATTGCCGCTAGTTGATTCGGACTATTTGTCTTTAACAAAAGTGAAGCTTTATCGTTTGCCTTATCAAATAATAGTAGTGCCGCTTCCACATTTCCTTGCCTCAAGGCATACGTGAATGAATTCAATCCCTTATTATCAATCTGAAAAATCATTTTTTCAGCATCATCTACAGATTCAAGTATCTTTGTGATTACTAATGTGCTCACATAAGAATGTATCGCTGAGAACAGCGCTGTTTGACCACTTTTATCTTGCTTCTCTGCCAGTTGCTGTGGATTACTCACCCCGCTGAATATAGACGCAATTACTTCAACGTATCCGTTATAAGCAGCGTACATTAGTGCTGTAGAACCACCATTATCTTGCTGCTCCGCTAGCTGCTGTGGATTACTCACCCCGCTGAATATGGAGGTAATTACTCCAACGTGTCCATTAATAGCAGCGGTTATCAATGCTGTAATACCAGCACCATCCCACTGCTCTGCGAGCTGCTGTGGATTACTCACCCCTTGTAGTATCGTCGTAATTGCTTTTGCATGACCAAAAATCGCTGCAAGAATAAGTGGTGTACAGTTTTTATTATTTCTTTTCTGCATAAGTTGCTGTGGATCTAGCACTTTATTTAGCAATATTCTAATTGGCTTTGCACGACCATATTCAGCCGCATACGCTAACAAGGTAGTGCCAGTTACATCAATTGAATAGGCCAACTCTTCAATACTCTTCACTCCTACGATTTTCATTGCAGTTTCTAGATCATTACTTGATATTGCTGCAATAGCTGCTGGTAACATTTGTTGCGTTAATCGCGGCTGATCTATTGTATTTATAGTGGGACTGATCAATCCGATATTTGTGGATGTCAATTGATTCACAGGTAGATTTGGTGCCCATTGTGAATGTCCGACATTCCCAGTACCTAACCCAATTAATTGCGCAGGCTCTCTTTTGGGCATAAAGGGAGGATTGCCTGCATTGGGTATAGTATTTAGAAGTGGCGCTTGGCCAAGTCTAGTGGTACTGACCAAACTAGGATTTGTGGATGTCAATTGATTCACAGGTGGATTTGGCGCCAATTCTGATTGTCCGACAATCACATTTCCGAACTCATTCATTTGGGGAAGGACTCTTTGGTATACGTGCGGGGGATTTACTGTGTTGGGTATGCAAATCTGAGGTGGTATTTGCTCAATTTTTATAATTTGTCCCAACAGCGATCGATTATCAGAACTATTAGTGCGCTTCATATTTACTCCTAAGTGAATTGAGTGCGCTTTATGTTTTAAATTTGCAATGTAAGTTCCTTGAATACAGCATGGGGACAATTTATTAATTAAGAAGCTAACTAACATCGACAGAATTTATCT
>JBEDCU010000098.1:0-3099 GCA_041176585.1 Pseudomonadota bacterium | reverse complement strand
AAATTTCACTCTCTAATAAGTGTAATGATCACAACCAGCTTTAATTAAGTCCGAATGCTAAGATGTGTACTAATTCGATTAATAATTCAAAAATAACACCACAGACCTACACAACTCCCCGTCGCCCATTCAATTAAAAAATCCATGAGCAGACCTAGTCCAATCACTGGCAATCCCACATATAACAAGAACCACATTAGGGCGATGAATGTGATTCTAGGTTCTTCTAAGCGATATCCCATCACAGTTTGGTCACTGCGTTTTGCAAATAGTCGTTGCAGCATGCTAGCCTCTTTTAATCATCAACTTGCAGGATACTAGCGCAATGAAAGTGCGATGGGAAGACTTGGACTTAACTGCTTGGGATGCAGCACATGCGGCAGCGGCAGCATCATTGCAGCAGGATAGTGCTTATGGTGTTGCAATGCAGAAGATGGGTGTACCTGTATTGAGAGCACAAGTTGACCTAGATGGCGTCACAGTCGCCTATGCGCAGTTTATAGTGCGTCGTTTTGGTCGTTTAGGTGCAGTTGCTTTGTGTACGCGTGGACCGATCTGGTTATCATCACTATCACCTAAAGAAGAAGCTGCAGTCTATGCTGCGTTAAAAAAAACAATACCTCTACAAGGTTTACGTTTCGTTCTCTTCACACCCGAAATACCTAAAGGTCAGCCACATGGCTTGCATCCATGGCGACGTGTCATGACAGGGATGTCAACGGTGATGATAGATCTCACTCCCTCGATGGAAGATTTGCGCGCACAATTAGATCGACGTTGGCGTCATCGATTAGTGGGTGGTGAAGCTTCAGAAATGACTATTCATCGTGTGGGAACCAATCCTGGACAATTCAGATGGGTGTTAGAAGCAGAGATGCAGCAACGTAGTGACAAAGGTTTAGAGGGTTTACCCTTGGAGTTCTTCGAGCACTATGTGGCATCAAGACCTAATACAGCTAAAACTATTCTCACATTGCGGGCTGATATGGGACGTGATCGCATTGCAGCGATGATGTTTTTAATTCATGGTGAAGCAGCGATTTATCACGTAGGCTGGACGACAGAAAAAGGGCGCGATTCGCACGCGCACAATCTCATACTCTGGAAAGCAATGGAAGAGTTAAAGTCGCGTGGTATTCGTAAGCTTGATTTGGGTGGTGTGAACACAATTCGCAGTGCGGGTATAGCACGTTTTAAAATGAGTACAGGTGGCGATGTTCTAACATTAGCAGGAACGTATTTTTGAAATTAACTGAGTATCTTGCCTAGTCGATCTGGTTTGCATATAACAATGATTAAAAAGGATGGCGCCATGAATAAAAAGGTTCTGCTGCATCAGTTCTACGCTCTCATGAAAAGCATGCCAGACTTTTCTACTTACACACCGGATTCTGTAGTACATGCACAGTGGATGGGTTCTGCTTATGCAATGGTTTATCAATGGAAGCCTATGCCTGCAATCTCAATTGCGGATGCGATTGAATTCATGCCTTTACAATCTGAGCGCAATAAACATCTAGAACGAATCTTGCAAGTATTAAGTCATGCTATCGCTGATTTGCAAGCTGTGGTGGGCAGTGATAAAGAATTAGTGTTTAATGCCGAAGCGGCTAGCCAGTTTAATGACGCACTAGCCACCTTACTTCTCACTTCTCATGAAACTATTTTTGTTGTGAGTCCTGATTTAAATTTGGAAGCTTTTTTATCTTCGCTAATAGAAGCTAATCACAAAGTACGATTACGTTTGCTGTTGGAGCCAACCTCAAAAGACAAGCTCCTTAAAGTCAAAGAATCGCTGGAGACTGACATCATTAAGATTGATATACGCTTCACTAAAGGCATTCAAGATCAGTTGATATTTGTCGATGAGTTCAATGGATGGGAATCCAAACAAACTGCCTCTGGTGAGAAAATCCAAAGTTATCTCATGCCTATCGATGCGAGCTTGGCAGTCTATAAGCGTAGGCAGTATGAAGAGTTATGGAATGATGCAATGAAGTTAAACGATTAACTATCGTCTAGCTGACTCTTCAATACGCTATTAACTAAAAAAATAAAATAAATTTAGTCAAAGTCGTATTCAATTTCGAATGTTTTGCATCTACCAACGACCTCTACCATGTTCATGTCTCCAACTATGTCCGCGGTGATTGCGATAATGTCGTGGTCCGTATGAATAAACAGGCGGTGGTGAATAATAAATCTGCGGGGAAGAGTAAATAACTTGTGGTGGGTAATAAGTCACAGGCGGCGCAAACACCACTTGAGGTGGATAAATATACTGTGGTTGTGAGAGTTGAATAGTTGAGTGGGTGTGATTTGAGAATTGACTAGCAATCACTGCGCCTAGTACTACTCCACCGATAATATTTTCAGCATCACCAGCTTGAGCGCCAAACGAAAGTGATGTCAGCAAACTTACTAAAACAACTTTTGATTTCATGACTGTCTCCTAATGAGTTAGTACGCCCTCAGTATAGAGATCATGATTTTCTAGTAAAGCATAAGAGTGTGACAACTTGTAACTGCAATAAGCTAAGACTTCTTATGGGTTGGTACTAAACATTAAGTTAATTTTTTTGCATTTCCCTTCGTAGCGTATCGTCGATGATTTATGCTTCCTGAACACCTCAATATTTGCTGGGTTTTTGCTGATTTTGACGGAATGCATGTAGTCATAACCCTCCACCGTTTTCCCACTCGCCTTTAAAAACCAGTTTTTCTGGTTACTTAAATCTTCAATATTGTTTTGAGAAGTTTGGTTTTTACTCGAGATTAATAACTCGGTAATTGCCGGGCCTTCAATTTCAATTGCCGGCAGTGGACTTTCAATTATTGCAACAATAATTTGCTCACTGAACTTAGGTGGCCACACGCTATCTGAAGTCGTGCCTTTAACGCTGCATTTAAACGCTTGATCGGCGAATGCAGATGAATAAATAATTAAAAAAATAATACCTGAGATAGTTCTTATCATTTTAGAACGTAGTGCTAAAAATTAATCGGTTTCATGACATAGCATTGTTTTCTTATCTTACCTTTGTTTTAGATTCGCTTGATAAGCATATGCAATGTCTGAATCCATGGCATTCATTAAAC
>JBEDCU010000097.1:0-4058 GCA_041176585.1 Pseudomonadota bacterium | reverse complement strand
CGGCGCCTTCACCAGCTGGATAAAAACCACTTGTATTGATGCTTTGAAAATTGTCGTTGCGCTTGATACGAACCGGTGAAGAAGTTCGCGTTTCTACTCCAGTTAACAAAGCATCTGCTAAAGCAAAGCCAGGAATCTTTTTATCAAAAGCCGGCAAGGCTTCACGTATTGCTGCAATCGCATACTCTGGTAAGGCATGGCTTAGATCACCTAAGGTCACACCTGGTTTATAAGAGGGCAATACGGATCCAAATTTTGTTGAAGGATGATTTGCTATGAAATCGCCCACCAACTGTCCTGGTGCATTATAGTTTTCGCCACCAAGCATATAAGCGCGTGACTCAAGCTTTCTTTGAAAATCGATTCCTGCTAAGGGGCCTTCACCACAATCTGCAGGTGTTAATCCCACCACGATGCCTGCATTGGCATTTCTCTCATTGCGTGAATACTGACTCATACCATTGGTAACCACTCTACCTGGCTCTGAGGATGCAGCGACTACAGTACCGCCGGGACACATACAAAAGCTGTACACCGAGCGTCCATTGCTTGCATGATGAACGAGTTTGTAATCAGCTGCGCCTAAAATTGGATTACCAGCATGTGATCCGAAGCGACAACGATCAATCAAAGATTGTGGATGTTCTATCCTAAAACCCACCGAGAATGCTTTTGCTTCCAAATAGACGCCACGTTTATGCAGCATATGAAAGGTATCGCGTGCGCTATGACCAATTGCAAAAATCACATGATGACAAGCTAATGTTTCACCATTTGATAATGTGATACCTTTTACCTTGCCATCCACTATCTCTATATCATCTACTTTTTGTTCGAAATGAAATTCACCACCCAGCGCAATAATTTTTTCGCGCATGCGCTCTATCATTTTTACCAAACGAAATGTACCTATGTGTGGTTTGCTCACATACAAAATGTCTTCGGGCGCATCTGCTGCAACAAATTCTTCTAATACTTTTCTACTGTAATGTTTAGGGTCGCTAACTTGCGTCCATAACTTACCATCGGAAAAAGTACCCGCACCACCTTCTCCAAACTGAACATTTGATTCAGGATGTAACTCGCGCTTACGCCACAGTCCAAATGTATCCTTGGTTCGTTCACGCACTTCTTTACCACGTTCGATAATGATGGGACGAAATCCCATTTGACTCAGTATCAGTGCTGCAAATAATCCACAAGGACCAAAGCCAACTACTACCGGTCTTAAGTTCTGCTTGTCGCTTGGAGCATGCGCGACATAGCGATATTCCATATCCGGCGTGAGTGAAAGTTTACTATTAACTTTATTTAATTTTTCGCGCGCAAGCACGGTGACTTCATCATGCACTTCTACGTCTAAGGTATAGACCAATTGAATTGCCGATTTTTTTCTAGCGTCATAGCCGCGCCGAAAAATGGTGTAGTCAATTAAATCTTGTTCGGCAATAGCTAAGCGCTGAATCACATATTTTTTTAATGCGGATTCAGTATGATCTAATGGAAGCAGGCAATCCGTTAATCTAAGCATGCAATGAAAGTAAAAGTACGTTGGGCATGCGGAGGCATTCGTCCTATGTTTCTTACTGTGTTGCTATCGTATTTTACTCTACCCCTTTTTAGGCTAGTGATTTCAACTGCATTTCTGCTGCAGGCAAAGCTTGGGAGTGGGTCGTGAGTAAGTTATCATGGGACTTGCCTTCACATTACGTTTAATCTCTTCTTACGAGCATGTATGAAAAAAAGTAGTCAACCCGCAATTTCTAGCGACGCAAATCCTTATATTAAAGTTAGACACTCTGACATACATGGCAATGGCGTTTTTGCCGCTCGTAAAATACCTGAAGGTACGCGCATTATTGAATACACAGGCACTAGGATATCGAGCAAAGAAGCAGATAAACGTGCAGGTCTAGATCCCGACAATCCTCACCATACTTTTTTCTTTAGCTTAGAAAGCGGAAAGATTATTGATGGCGGTGATGGCGGTGGTGATGCGCGTTGGATTAATCATTCCTGCGCACCAAATTGTGAAGCTCAAGAAGAAGGTAAGAAAGTTTTTATCCACGCTATTCAAGACATTAAGCGTGGTGAAGAACTTTCATATGATTATGGTTTAGTGATTGATGACAAAATCACAAAATCACTTAAAAAGGATTATGAATGCCGGTGTGGCGCAAAAGAATGCCGGCACACTATGCTCTCACTAGCTAAAAAGAAAAAGAAAAAAGCAGCAAAGAAAAAAGACTGAATGATTTAATGAATGATCAAGTACAACATTAATTGATACTTCAGTCTTTGCGCGCCAAGGCAAGAAACTCAGTACGCATAGCCAGATTGGGTTGCAATTCACCTAGCATGGCGGAGGTAACGGTTTCTTCACCAGGGGTGCGTATGCCTCGACTCTCCATGCATAAATGTCGGCATCGAATCACCACACCAACTGCCTTAGGTTGTAGTGATTCCATCAACGCATTAGCGACTTGTATGGTTAAACGCTCTTGCACTTGCAAGCGCTTTGCAAAACATTCCATTAAGCGGGTTAATTTTGATAACCCAACAATTTTCCCATCTGGCATATAGCCTATGGTCGCCTTACCAAAAAAAGGCGCGAGATGATGTTCGCAATGACTGTAGACAGGTATGTTACGCACGACAATCAATTCATTGTATTGCTCTGCACCGTCTTCAAATGTTTTTAATAAGTCTGCAGGATTTTGCGTGTAGCCTGCGGTCCAATGCTTCCACGCTTTTTCTACACGCGCTGGCGTTTCACGTAGCCCTGGACGATCCGGGTCTTCACCTAAGCTAATTAAAAATCGACGCCAATCATTTTCACTGAACTCGGTAGACATAAGATTCTTTCTTTTAAACCTGCTTTATTTCATTAACGTCACTCTCAACGCTAATTTCTAGCGCAATAGTGTAGCGTTTTTTATTTGATGCTTTCATGCTAACCGATTTTTGATTTTATTTTTTGTGGCAGCTTATCTGCTCGTTCTTTTATACGACTCTATGAATATGCGTTAATCTCTAGCCCTGCGCAATTTGCCTGAAATTAAAGGTAAATTTTCTGCGCATGATGCGTATTTTTGTTTTTTCATTTTTACATCAACACTATGAGACCTATGAAAAGCCCTAATTTATTTAGTACTAATTCACTACTTATTTTGTGTTTGCTTGTTGCTAGCAATGTATTTGCCGCACCTTTTGCTTATGTACCAAATGAAAAATCTGGCACCTTATCTGTGATTGATACGGAAACAGATAGTGTGGTGGCTGAAATTAAGGCAGGAGATAAGCCACGTGGATTGGCTGTCTCTAAAGATGGCAAAACACTGTATGTCAGTGACCAACCTAACAATGTGCTGGTCAAGGTAGATTTGGAAAACCGCGTCGCGTCTGGAACGGTAGAGTTAGGTGAATCTCCTGAAGGCGTTTCTATATCACCCGATGGTAAATGGGTGGTTGCTGCATCTGAGATTTCAAATTCCGTTAACTTTGTAGCGACTGACACCAATAAAAAAATATTTGCAGTAAAAACTAAGGGTAAAAATCCTGAACATGCTGTTTTCAGTCCGGATGGAAAATGGCTTTATGTTTCTGCTGAAGAGGCAGACAGGGTTGATGTGATTGACGTTGCTAAGCGCAAGCAAGTTGGCTCAGTCAAAGTGGGAGAGCGTCCAAGGGGCATTGCTTTTCTACCTGACAGTAAAGTTGCTTATGTTGCATCTGAAATTGCAAGCATGGTGTATGCGATTGATGTAAAAACTAAAAAAGTTATTAAACAAATTAAAACTGGTAATTTTTGTAATGGCGTCACTGCTTCTCCTGACGGTAAGAGAGTTTATATCTCGAATGGTAAAGATGGGACTGTGTCAGCCATCGATACAAGTGACAACACTGTCATCGCTACTATCACAGTAGGAAAACGTCCTTGGAACATGGCAATCACACCAGACAGCAAGAAGTTATATGTTGCCAATGGTAGATCTAACTCAGTATCTGTAATCGATACTGAGAAACTTCAGGTGAGTTCTGAAATCAAAGTCGGTGAA
>JBEDCU010000096.1:0-8074 GCA_041176585.1 Pseudomonadota bacterium | reverse complement strand
ACAAAAAATATATGAAGATGTTGTAGGGATGATTAGCGTAGTTTAATCATCTAACAATAAATCTTATAAATTAATGATTACCTCGTAGGGCGCAATGTATTGCGCTGTATGGAAATAAATTCATATCTACTAAAGTATTCAATTAAAAATCTTCTCATTGAATATACTTACCATGCGGCGCAATACATTGCGCCCTACTTGATTGATTTATTTGCGTAGGATAAAAAATCATAGCTATCAACTCAAAACAAAGCCTATCCCCTTACTAGGCTTACAATCAAGTTTTCCCTCACCAAGCTCATCTATCGTGATCGCTATCCTCGAAGCGCAACGTGCTGGTCTACTACAACGTACATATTGGTTAACCAATCTGATCTCTGGCGTTACGGTTGGTATAGTTGCGCTGCCACTTGCAATGGCGTTTGCAATTGCATCTGGCGCTAAGCCTGAACAAGGTATTTACACCGCTATCGTTGCTGGTCTGGCTGTTTCATTGTTTGGAGGAAGTCGGCTACAAATTGCAGGTCCGACTGGTGCCTTCATTGCAGTTTTAGCAGGCATCACTGCTACGCATGGTTATGCAGGTTTACAAATCGCGACTTTGCTTGCAGGTTGCATACTCGTGTTGCTCGGTATTGCACGCTTAGGCAATATCATTAAATTTATTCCTGATCCAGTCATTGTTGGTTTTACTGCAGGTATAGGTGTGATCATCTGGGTGGGACAATGGTCTTATTTTTTTGGTCTACCCTCATCTTCAGGTTTACATTTTCATGACAAGCTGTGGCATCTACTGCAGTCTTTCAATGAATTGCATTTACCCACCACATTAATGGGATTGGCTTCGCTACTAATCGTAATTTTTAGTAGCCGCATTCCTTACATAAAGCGTGCGCCAGGCCCTTTGCTTGCCTTAGTGTTTGCAGGTCTAATGCAATTTCATTTTGAATTTGAAGGTGTCGCCACCATAGGTAGCATATTTGGTGAAATACCACGTGATCTTCCATCATTCCAGTGGCCTGACATCACCTTCACACACATTGTTGAACTGATAGGTCCTGCGTTTGCTATTGCCATGTTAGGTGCAATTGAATCATTATTATCTGCAGTCGTTGCAGATAGCATGACAGATACTCGTCATGACTCGAATCAAGAATTAATCGGACAAGGCATTGCCAATATACTCACGCCTCTATTTGGTGGATTTGCCGCTACTGGTGCTATTGCAAGAACCGCGACCTCGATACGTAACGGTGGCAATAGCCCACTCTCAGGAATCATTCATGCAGCCACATTAGTGTTAGTGATAGTGTTTGCAGCACCACTTGCATCACACATTCCGCTTACGACTCTGGCTGCGATTTTATTTGTGGTTGCTTGGAATCTGAGTGAGATGCATCGTGTCATGAGCATGTTGCGCAGAGCTCCACGTGCAGATGTCGTCATTCTCTTAGTGACATTGTTCTTAACTGTGTTTGTTGATCTGGTCGTTGCGGTCAACATCGGTGTAATTTTAGCGACCCTACATTTTTTACGTCGCATGGCAGCGAGTGTGGAAGTATCAGCCTTACCCGAAGAAGATTTACCACTCAATCAATTAGGTGAAGTTGCCACCTTGCCTAAAGACGTGATGATTTTTCGGATTGATGGTCCCTTCTTTTTTGCAGCAGTTGAATCATTTGAACGTGCACTTACTTTTACAAACAGCCAACCACGTGTGGTGATCTTAAGTTTGCGACGCGTTCCATTTGTCGACATGACTGCACTTGGTAAATTAGAGCATGTTATGCATGATCTAAAAAAACGGCATATACGCGTGATTCTGGCTGAAGCAAATACACTCGTTACTGAAAAACTAGAACGCGCAGGTCTACTAGATTTGGCGGGTCGTGAACAAGTGTTCACAGAATTATCTGCTGCTATAGTCTCTGCAAGTGCACAGCAAACTTAAATTTTATCTAGTTGAATTTACCGCGCTACATTTTTCTCCCCTTTTAAATCCTCATTTTATCGAATACAAACCAACTTAACGCTAAACCATTGCGATCATGCTGCTTTGAATATAGCATCTAATACTTCGACCATTTTTTGACAATTAGTCGGCCCTTATCGTTAGCATTTATGAAACATCACGCACTTCCCAAGCTAACGCTGCTCAGTCTAATCATCATCCCCATATTTGCCCACACAAGTGCGCAAGCCGATGATATTCGCGTCTTACCCGAAGTCGAGGTGGTTGGTTCACGATATAGCTTGTTAGGCATTGCAGACTCTGCCAATGAAGGTGCAGTAGGTCAGGCACAAATTAGTAATCGCGTGGTGGCGCGAACTGGTGAAGTACTTGAAGTTGTTCCTGGCTTAATCGTGAGTCAACACAGTGGGGATGGTAAAGCGAATCAATATTTTTTGCGTGGCTTTAATCTTGATCACGGATTAGATTTCAAACTCTCATTAGATGGCATGCCGATTAATCAGCGCAGTCATGCCCATGGTCAGGGTTGGGCTGATTTAAATCCCATCATTCCTGAACTGATTTCATCGATACATTATCGTAAAGGCCCTTATTACGCAGCAGAAGGTGATTTCGCTAATGCAGGTTCGGCGAATATTTTTTATAGCGATAAAATCGATAAAGGCTTAGCTAGTTTTGGATTAGGACAAAACGGTTACTACCGCACTCTATTAGCTAATGCTCCGAAATTTCATGATGGGAATCTGCTCTATGCATTAGAGCTATCTCATTACAACGGACCTTGGGACACACCTGACAACTACCGCAAATACAATGGCATATTGCGTTATTCAGAAGGCACATCAGCTAACGGATTTAATCTGACCGCTATGGCCTATTCAGGCAAATGGAACTCCACTGATCAAATCCCATACGACGATTACAAACAAGGAAAAATTTCACGTTGGGGATCGATGGATACATCCTCCGGAGCAAATGCGAGTCGTTATAGTTTGTCGGGTGAATGGCGCCGGGCTGATACGAGTGGCACTTGGTTAGCACAAGCTTATGTGATTCAAAACTTTCTTGATCTGTATTCTAATTTTGAATATGCCGCTACCAGTCAGTTTAATCAGCGTGATAGCCGTGTCACCTCAGGTTTAAATGTCGCACGTAGCTGGGATGTGAAAGGCATGGGTAAGGAAGCCACTAACACCTTAGGCATACAAATCCAAAACGATAATATTCATAATGGTTTGCAAGGAACAACAAGGCGTGTCAATAATAATTGCAGTGGCCTTGATGGCAACCTCGAAAAAATAATTGCACAATGCCGTACTGATCACATCAACCAAAGTAGCCTAGGTCTGTATGCAGAAAACCACGTGCATTGGAATGACTGGTTTAGAACCGTTGCCGGTCTACGTGGTGATTACTTCCGCTTTAATAATCTAGGCTTAACCAGCTCAACACCAGGTATTAACAACACTGCGACAGTAAATGACTTCATAACTAGCCCTAAACTCAATGTCGTATTCGGCCCTTGGACAAGAACTGAGTATTACTACAGCGTCGGCAATGGCTATCATTCAAATGATGCACGTGGAGTGACTGCAGGCTCTGGCATACGATCTAATGGTTTAGTCAGAACATTTGGTCAAGAAGTCGGCATCAGAACTGAAATCATCAATGGCTTACAAACTACTCTCGCTTTATTTCAACTCGATAATGCATCTGAGATTGTGTATATAGGTGATGCTGGTCGCACTGAAGATTCAGGTCGTCGTAGTCGTCGCACCGGCTTTGAATTTAACAACTACTTCAAAGCCACTAAGTGGCTCACCATTGATGCAGATTTCGCTTACGCTAAAGCTCGCTTCAGAGATCCGAGCACATCCGGTGAAGGTAATTTTATTGCAGGTGCAGTCGAAGGTGTGGCATCTATCGCCGCCATTATCGATAATCAAGGGCCTTACTCAGGCTCGTTGCAACTACGTTACTTTGGTCCACGCCCACTAACTGAAGACAATACACTGCGCTCCAACTCAACCGCTACGGTGAATGGGAAGTTAGGCTATCGCGTCAACAAAGATACCAAGCTTGAATTAATTGGCTTTAATCTCTTGAATAGTGAGCATTCAGCGATCGACTATGCAGTCGATACGTACACAGGCGTAGGTGGAACATCCAATACTGCAGGTCCATATCGTGTATTCCATCCTATAGAACCACGATCATTTCGGGTCTTGCTGATCACTCGCTACTAAACGACGGCAACTACTCACTGCGCTGCAGTGAGTACACAGACATCACTACCGTCGGTTGGAATTTTAGGTTCAACTAATTTCTTTAAAGGTACCCACACAACAGAAGTTGCGAGTCTCACCATCGTCTCTAATACATCACCTGCATTTGGCCCCACAGAAAATTTATCAAACTGCCCCTTCACTTCTATGGGTATTGATAAGCTTAAAAATTGTGAAGTCTTCGCCTGAGGCTGCATACGTATGCTAAGTTTCTCGTCAATGAAATTAACGGATGCATTACCTGTAACGCGCATCTCACTGGTATCGATAATTAAAGAGCGTTGTAGTAGCTTGCCCTGATCTAAAGTGAAACGACCTATCGCACAATTCACTTTAGAAGCATTGTTACTATCAATGGTAGGCAACAAGGCAACTAACACATTGACTGCCCACATATCGAAGACACCAGATTTTAAATTCTCAGGCCAGACCGCAAATTCTATATTTCCTTTACCTGTTTTTAAAATCTCTGACAAACGCGGTGCACGCGCTGCTACATCAACATGCACAGTGACTTTACCCTTCATATCAGACTCGGGTTTAATGCGTCTCGCTAAAATACCGTATTCAAAATTATCGATATCGATTTTAAGATCAGCCTGCACATCTTTATCTGTAGGCTCATAAGAAAGTGACCATTTCGCAGAGCCTCCTGGTACGGCAATCTTCACTGGCCCTATCTCAGCGCGACCATCATGTAAGCGAGCGCGCAAGCTACCATTTCCCATTTGATCTTTGCCTGACATCACACGTTCAACATCAACCGTTAACGTTGTATTCATTTTACGCAATGTGGCTGGACTTAACATGCTCTGCACTTGGTCACTTGCTTGCGTTGCTTTTTTACTGATTGCATCACGATCTACTGATTTTTTATCAGGTGGCTGCTCTGCGCTATTGCCAGTTGCAGTCCAACCCTGCGTCGGAAAATCTTCCAATTGAATGAGTGGTGCATTCAATGCTACATCTAACTTAGAGCGACCACTTTCTGTATCCATCGTACCGCGACCATTCAAGATGCTGCTACCCACTTGCAGGCGTAAGTTCTTTACTTCATAGCCACGATTTGACATTCGAAATTGTCCACCAGCTGACCATGGCCCCCATGGAGGTAGTGCGACTTTGAAAATTTTATCTAGATGATTAAGTCGCTGTCCTTGCACCTTCAATGCAAGCTCTACATCACGTGATTCAATATTTCTATCTAAACTACCGCTGAGTGTTAATTCAGTTTGCACTGCTTTAATCAACAATTCAAAAGGCACACGCAAGCTAGGATTAATTAAGTCTTTAGCAGAAGCAGTTTGAATGCTGATTTCTAAGGGCGTCTCATCTAAATTTCCTGCAATGAGTAATTTTAATTTTTCACCAGGGGTTGCAATTAACGCTCCTTGATTGATGGCGATATTAATTGAAGACTTCGTATTTTTATCTTGTAAGCTCAACTTGCCGCCGGCAATCTCTGCTTGCAATTGAGCTTTAGCGATCAAACCTGATAGCTGACTAGACTGGCTATCTAAATAAAAACCCACATGATCGAGTGATGCTTGCATATCACTCGCAAGCTTTAACTGCTGCATGATGCGACCTGCATTCACATTAACTGCAGATAACCATAATTGCACACGCGGTATATCATCGCGTAAATCAAGCATGACAGCACCATCAAAGGCTGTCTCAGCGATGTCCGCATGAAATGGTGAGGTTTGCATAAAACCATTTCGTATCGTGCCATCAAAACGTAAATCTCGAATTGCTATCTTGGCGCCCTCAACGGAGCGCACTTTAATATTGAGATCAGCATCATCAAGCACGATTTTTTGCGGCAGTATCGGTATGTCTAGCGATGCACTTCTGGCTGATGATTTATCAGTCTTGGATTTTTCTGGTTTGTTATTGGTTGATGCAGCTACCGGCATCAAGGAATCGAGTTCTGCACTATCTATGTTGGAGGCATCTAGCTGGACTTGCAGATGTGATCTTCCTGCTTTTAATGTACGAGCAACATCCATATACATATTACTGCGCCCAAGTTGAAACACTAAATTTGATAGCTTCCAATTATCGCCGGCTGTACTGACCTGTCCTGCTAAGGCTAGCGGTACATCAGCACCGGGACGCAAGCCAAACCAATTAGCGACTTCACCTGCACGCTCAGCTCCTACACTAAAGCTAATATCCGCCTGCTGCTGATTTGCATTCAGATTGCCAGCTATACGTGCAATTAAACCCTTGGATTGCGCAATCAATTCTATGGGTGTTGTCCCAGTTGACATGCTTGTGACAAGATCACCACCATAGAGTTGTGCATCAACAGAATTACCTAATAAGCTTCCACGTAAATGTCCTTGCAATGGGCTACTTTCAGGTAGCGCAATATTGAGTTGATCAACAGTGAAAGCTACTGGTTTACCGCCCTTTACATTACCGTAACTTAAACGACTATTTAGTAATTCAAGTCGCACGGAAAGTGCTTGCATTAAATCACTGCCGCGATTTCCCTCAGAGGTAAGTTGTAATTTAAGTTTGCCTAACTTGCCTTCTATCCCTTGCACACCAGTGAGAAATTCAGCTAAGCCAGCTATATCAGCACGCTCACCACCAAAATCAAATTTAAAATTTGGTTTAGCGCGAGATGCATCAATCTTGATCTCACCTTTAAGTGGAACGCCCGCTACATTGGCTTGTAAAGGCAATATGAGTTTGCCTTGTTCAAGTTTTAGTCGCAGACCAGCATTACTAATATCACCTGGCAAACTCAGCCA
The DNA here is from genome assembly GCA_041176585.1 of Pseudomonadota bacterium. Classification (GTDB taxonomy): domain Bacteria; phylum Pseudomonadota; class Gammaproteobacteria; order Burkholderiales; family Burkholderiaceae_D; genus Pernthalerella. The sequence continues at coordinate 1,052 of JBEDCU010000096.1, read as the reverse complement.
GCGATCAACTTTCATCTCTAGATCAACATCGTAATTTTTTAGCTGTTGTAAATCAAAACTTGCATGCGCTAGGCTTTGATACAAAGCACGCAAATCTGTGGGAGGATCTTCGTTTTCCTGATCTTGACCAAGGAAAGGACGCAAATCTAAAGTAGACATAACGAGCTTGCCACTTAAACGTGGACGCTCTTTTTTCATATCAATGCTGAGCTGTCCTTGCATGGCTGTTTTACCTAACATGCCAGAAAGATCCGTCAACGTGATTTCACCTGGTGCGACTTTTAAGTAAGCACCAATACCTGCCGAACCTGCATTTGGTAAATCAATTTCTAATAAACGACCAAATTTAGCTAGATCGGGTGTACCTAAACCAAATCGCAAACTAGAATTTTTTCCACCTAGATTGCCATTAATGTTTAACACGCTCTCAATAAATTCTAATTTTATGGAGACCGGCCAAGGCTCACGCCCTGCTACTAGTGAAACTAAAGACCCACCTTTGATTTGTAATTTATAAGGTAAATCATTATCTATACGACCACTAGCCGTGGCATATAAACCGGCATGGGCTGGCACTGCAGCTTCGAATTTATCAAGAGCAAAGTGCTGTGCTTTACCATTCACACCGCGATACGTCACTTGCAAACCAGTAAGCGTAATCTTTTTTATATCTATGCTAGCTGCAAGCTGTTCTACTGATATTGCATCAGCAGCATCCTGCTCTTTCGTTTCTGACTTATCTTCTGCAAGATCAAACGTCCAATTATTTTTTCCGTTTACCTGCTGTTGCAATAAAACTTTAACGTCTTGCCCTGATAACTCTTCAGCTCGAATTGTCTTATTCAGTAAAGGCAGTAAATCAAGCGCGATTTTTATTTCACCTACCTGTAGGAAATCTTCTCCTTCAAAACCACGAGATTGCGCAACGTGCACATCACGTATCAACAAGGCAGGAAATAAACTCACACGGAGCTTTAGCTCACCTTTTAACTGAACTGAGCGCCCTAATTTTTTTGACAATAAGGTAGAGATTTTTTCTTGATAAGGCCCGG
>JBEDCU010000095.1:0-27436 GCA_041176585.1 Pseudomonadota bacterium | reverse complement strand
AATTAACCGAGATTTATTATTAATTTGAAAATGATAGTGATAAAAAAACGACCCCTAAGGGTCGTTTCAAACAAACGGAGTTCTTATAAACTCATTACGGAAATCTAGGTCTGGTATTAACGATTCGCGATGTACATGGTGATTTCAAAGCCAAAACGTAAGTCAGTTGCTGCTGGTGTAGTCCAAGTCATGTTTATCTCCAATTTAATTAGGTTGTTGTTAGATCTGACAGGTTGTCCTGCATTGAAAAAGATTGTGCCTGTTTGAGCACTGACCTGCACGAGCGAATCGCGTATTTATCTCTCATGATTTTCATGAACGTCATGGCTTTGTTCTGCGCTTGAGCAATTCGCATGTGCACTCTGCTGCCGCTGTAACGATCAACTGTTAAGATGTTTACTAGGAAAAGACTGACTGGCAGTGTTCACTGCTTGAGTGCAGCGAAGTATTCTAATTATGACAACAAATTCAAGTTCAGGGATTCAGGCAGCGCCGCTGTCACAAGCTATGCCTATTTCCACTTCTATGAGTCTACGACTCAAAATAAATCTAATCTTTGTGGTGCTGACAATTTTAGTGTTCAGCATTCTAATTGCTGTTGAGATGAATGCAACGCGTAAAAGTGTGGCCGAAGAGATGGAAGCATCCGGTCGTATTGCATCGCAATTACTGGGTCGACTAGGTAGCATGTATACCAGTAAAAACCCACCAGAGTTGGTGCAGTTTTTACGTGAGACCGGTCGTGTGCGTGCTCAAGAAATTAGTTTGCTGAGTCTAGATGGTGAATTGTTATATCAATCACCACCTTCGGTTTATAAAGCAGGCCGTAATGCACCGCAATGGTATGCCGCCTTGATTGCGCCACCTGAGTCTGTGCGTGTGATTGAGTTAAGTAATGCACGTATTACGATGCGTACTAATCCTACGCGAGCGATTTTAGATGGTTGGGATAATTTAGCTGATATTTTATTTGCACAGTCAGTGTTATTCATCATCGCTGATATCGCTATTTTTTGGTTAGTAAGTATTTGGCTAGCGCCATTAGAGAAAATTGAACGTGGATTACGTGAGATTGAACAAGGTGCACATCATGTCAGATTACCTGCTTTACAAGGCAAAGAAGCAGGACAAATGGGTCGTGCATTTAATCGTATGGCGCAAGCTGTAGAAGATAATATTCAAGTGCGACAAGCAACAGCGGAAGCACAAGCACGCTTAGCAACGCAACGTGAATTCACGCAATTGCTCTATGCTCGAATAGAACAAGAGCGTGCTGCAATAGCGCGCGAATTACATGATGAATTAGGTCAGTCATTAACAGGTATACGCTCGATTGCTAAATCCATGTTGCAGCATGCGGATGTGGCAGGCAGTCCAATTCAGAACTCAGCTCAGATGTTGTTTGATACTGCAGGTGTGATGTCAGATGCTATGCATAGAATGATTCCTCGTTTACGTCCTATACAACTAGAAGGCATGGGTTTAGTGGATGCGGTACGCGATTTACTCACTGCTACGCAACTCAAAAATCCCGAATTAAAAACAGAATTGAAAGTACAAGGAGAATTACCTGCGCTGAATGAAGAATGTGAACTACATGCTTATCGCATTATTCAAGAAGCGATCACAAATGTAGTGCGGCATGCAAAGGCTAGTCGCACGCATGTTTACATTGCAGTCAAAGATCAGTGTCTTGTGTTGTCGATTGCAGATGACGGGCAGGGTGCGCAAAGTTTGCAGCGTGTAGGTCATTATGGTGTGCTGGGTATGCAAGAGCGTGCAGCCTCATTAAATGGTAAGGTGGTTTTTCAAACGGCTGCTATGGGTGGCTGTGAAGTATTAGTCACATTGCCACTATCCTCGCCAGACAATGCATCACATCACGAAAGTTAGATATGAGTAAAAAAATTACAGTGATGTTGGTGGATGATCATGCCGTAGTGCGGTTTGGTTTTAGGATGTTGTTAGAAGCCACTGAAGATATACAAGTGGTAGCAGAGGCTGAATCAGCTGAGATTGCTTATCAACAGATTCCGATTGTAAAACCGGATGTGATTGTCATGGATATCTCGCTCGGTGGCACCATGGGTGTGGAAGCAACGCGCCGCATTGTAGCGCGTGACAAGATGGCCAAGGTCTTAGGTTTATCTTCACATGAAGATCCTAGTTATGTGCGCTATATGTTGAAAGCAGGAGCTTTGGGTTATTTATCTAAACGCAGTGCGCCAGATGAATTAATTCATGCAATACGCCAAGTTGCTGAAGGGCGTATGTATATAGAGACCCATCTATCGCAGCGTATGGCATTAGAAGAATTTAATGGGGAAAAAAGCCCTATAGAAGTTCTGTCAGATCGTGAGTTTGGTGTGTTTATACAATTGGCTAAAGGCCAGTCAGTCAATCAAATTGCTGAGATTTTAAATATCTCGCCCCGTACTGCAGGCACGCATCTTTATAATGTCAAACAAAAACTCGGTGCTGCAAATCAGGCTGAGTTGACCTTGATTGCAGTTAGACATGGGTTGATAGAACTATAAGCAAGAAGAAAATTTCTTGTCTTAATTTAGTTCATATTGACTGACGGTGATTTTAATAAGTGTGCAGGAAATTCTTGTAGTCTTAATGGTCTGCCTAAAAAAAATCCTTGTGCTTTATGTATGCCTAGCTCAATTAGGGTAGCAAGTTCTTCAGATGTTTCTACTCCCTCTGCAATCAAGTCACAGCCCGTGTCATTCGAAAAATGAACTAAAGCCGCGGCGAGTGCGCGTCGTGCTGGGTCTGAATCTATGCTGTGGGTGAGACTAATATCGAGTTTGATGTAATCAGGACGTAAATTCAAAATATGTCGAAAGCTGGCATAGCCAGCACCAGCATCATCGACTGCAACTTTTAAACCCTGAGCTCTATAAGGCTTGAGGGTTTCAGCTATTTCTTCATACTGATGTACTGCATCATGTTCTGTAATTTCTAGCACTATGCGTGATAGCGCATTACTTGAATCAAACAGTTGTACTATCGAAGCCGAAGTAATGGTTTTTGGTGAGATATTCATGCTGATATAAGTATCATCATGAAAATATTGTATGTTACTCATGGCGAGTTCAATAGCACGTACTTCTAAATGTATCCCCATGCCGATTGCATGTGCTTCTCGAAACCAGATATCGGGGGCATTCAGTGGGAGATCAGGAAAGCGCGACAAGGCTTCAAAGCCAGCTATCTTATTGTTAGGTAAATCAAAGATAGGTTGGTAAGCGGAATACATCGCTTCGCCACGTATGATTTTATTCACTACATCGAGTGTAATTTGTTTAATCGATTTAGTACGACGAGTTCTTTCTATCGCTTTACCAGCGAGTTCTGCAAACGCATGCATGAGTGCTAGATCGCGTTGATTAAGTGTTTCATCAGCCGTGCGACTAAAGCAGCAAAATGTACCAAAGAGTTTACTATCCGATAAAGTAATAGGCACACTTAAATAAGCACCAATAGGAATCGTATGTGTATCAGCTAAGCCAGCAGCAATGGAATTTTTTGATGCATCCTGCATGAGCTCAGGAAGTATGCCCTTAGCGACCAGATTGCAATAGGTATTTTCTGATGGATCGCTTTTGCCAGCATAGATAGGATTACTTTCCCAATCTGAATCCACATACCGATAAATACGTTTTTCTCCAAAAAATTCCGAGAGAAAGGCGACTTCCATATTCAGATGTGTTCGTATAGCTTGCAGAATATCTTGTATAGCGTGAGCTTCTGTTTGTGTAGCAAAGTCCGTATGATTTAATAGCATGCGTTTCATTTTTGAATCGCCTGCAGTGAAATCAGTTTGAGCTTTTTTCATAAGACAAAATGAGGAAAATCGGTTTATATGACTTTGCTAGCTAATGTAAATGCTCCTTGAGATAGGCATGCATTTTAGGTTGCGTCAGTGAAGTGACATCTTTACAGATTTCTTCTCGAATAATTTTTTGAATTTTCTTAGGAATTTTTTTGCGTAACATCCCAAGAAATGCGGGCGCAGCTACGATGGAAATTTCACTGTAATCATGTTTGTCATAATGCTGCTCAAGATGACTTGCAATTTTTTTACAAAATAATTCATCACTATGTTTGAGTGCAGTGGTGTTAGGTTCTGCTGTGCTCGATTGCGCATGTTTGCCTTTACCGCTAAAGCGACCACGAGCATCCGTAGCGAGTTCATGCTCCGCCATTCTCGCTTCAGGGTTTAGAAAGTCATCGAGCTCGATTAAGGCTGCACTCGTTACATCGACTTCAAATACACGGGCGCGATGTCCATCTGCGACTAATACCCATTTTTTATGCATAGCCTTGTCCAAGTAAGTAACTAGCTATTCGACTACTTAAAAAGTGAGTAGTTCAAGCTAAGTTGATTCCTTGAGTGGAATAGGTGCTTGAGCTAAGTCATGATTTTGGGTGGTAGATTCTGCGTAAATGGACTTGATTACGTAGGATAAGTTTTGAATAAAAAATTAATTGATCTTTCTCAAATGATTTTTTATTTCTGCGACGTACTCTGTGATACATCAACCTTGTCAGATGTAATCATAATGATGAAAATAATTCACACTCACTATGACAATTTAAAGGTGGCGCAGGATGCTCCACCAGAAGTTATACGTGCAGCTTATAAAATACTATGTAAGAAATTTCATCCTGATCATCATCAAAATGATTCAAAAACTACCAAGACTTTTCAGTTAATCAGTGTGGCGTATCATGTATTGTCTGATCCCATAGCAAGACGTGAACATGATGCTTGGATTGCGAAGGAAGAGCAAAGATTAGCGAAAGAGACTGCTCAATTAAAACCAACTCAGCAAAAACAAACTCAACAAAAACAAACTCAACCTATACCAACGCGTTCGCATCAAGTGCGACGTACAACTGATAGAAGAAAAAACAGAGCGGTTTATTTGAGAGAGAGTCGTTTTACAGAGTTTGGACGATGGATGCCAAATTCTCGTGATCTTGTATTCTGGGTGAGTTTTGTTTGTATTGGATTTTTGCTACTCTCATTTTTTCGACCACGCTGAACAATTATGTTGTGCGTAGTTGTCGTTTGAGTAGTTTACCATTCGGATTGCGGGGTAGTGGAGTATCAGTAAAAAAACTGACTTCGGGTATTTTGTAATCAGCGAGTCGTGATGCGCAATGCTGTTGAATAAGTTCATGTGTGATGTTGGCTTTGGGTGCGTAAATATAAGCATGCACACGTTCACCTAATACAGGACAAGGATGTCCAACCACGGCAGCTTCCACCACACCGGCTAATGCCATGATAGTGTTTTCAACTTCAACCGAATAAATTTTATACCCGCCACGATTAATCATGTCTTTGATGCGATCAAAGATGCGCACTAAACCTTGTTCATCCACAGAACCTAAATCACCAGAACGCCATCCACCACGCAGAAAACCTTTTTCAGTCGCAACGGGATTATCCCAATAAGCAGGCACCACCATAGGTCCGTTAATTAAGAGTTCACCTGAAGTAGAAGCGGGCAGTGCTACTCCATCATCATTGATGACACTGATTTCTGCGCAGGGTGCAGCGATGCCTACACTATCATTATGAATCGCAGACAGTCCCAGAGGCATGATAGTTGCAGGTGACGTGGTTTCAGTCGAACCATAGCAATTCACTAGTGTGAGACCCGGTATATTTGCTGCCAGTGTATCGATGGTAGCGCTAGGCATAGGTGCACCACCAAATCCACCCACGCGCCATGCAGATAAATCCACTTCTTTAAATGCAGGTTGTAATAAACAGAGTTGATACATAGCCGGCACCATTAAACTAAAAGTGATGCGCTCACGTGCCGCAAGTTTGACAAAATGTTCTGCTTTGAATTCAGGAATGATGATGAGTGAGCCCACTACATGGGTCATGACAGCGATTAGAGCGATTAATCCTGTGATATGGCTCGCTGGTACGGCTAATGCACCACGTTCACCACGTCCAAACTTCATACAGACTTGATAATGCATCACAGAATGCGCAATATTAAAATGTGTGAGCATCGCACCTTTAGGATTGCCCGTCGTGCCTGAGGTATATAAGATCACAGCACAATCTTCTTCGTTTACTTTTGCCGCAGTTACTGGAGCGCCTTGTAAGCTTGCTAAAGCAATCGCGCCCTCAACATTTCCTACCGACACACGGTGATGACATGCAGGTGCTTCTTCGATTGAAGCGATACGATCTGCTAACTCTGCATCAAACACCACAGCAGTTGCTGTGCATTGATTGAGAATGAAATTTAATCCTGGTTTTTGTTCACGTGTGCCGACTGGAACAGCAATGGCACCTATTTTTTGCAAAGCATATAAAACAAAAATAAATTCTGCTTTATTAGAGATGAACATGACAACACGATTACCCGCTTGTATACCTAATTTTGCTAAGCCTGATGCGATGCGATTAACTTCTTGATCTACTTGTTGGTAGGTCCAACGTTCATCATTACAAGCAAGGGCTTCATCGAATGGAGCAACTGAGACGGCATGCGCAAACAAGCAATAAAAAGAAGTGGGGCGCTCTGTAAAGCACCACATTTCTCTACCATCAAAATGCGTTTCTCTACGCATTGCAGGTAGAGTGATGTGCTCATTCCATAAGATCATTGCAGGGCGATCACGATACAGCAGTTGATAGGTTGGCACCGCGCTCTATGACTACTTCAGCATTCAGTAGATTTTTTGAATGGTTTAAATCTGATTGTGCAATGAGTACTGAAACAGTAGTGCCAGCTAAGCTAGCAATGACTTCAGACAAGCGTTGTGAGAGTGCCGGAGCAACACCTTCAAAGGGTTCATCTAAAAGCAGTAAGCGTGTGCCTATTGATAAAGCACGTGCTAAGGCAACCAGTTTTTGCTGACCGCCTGAGAGTAGCAGCGCACGTCTATCTTTCATTTCTATCAGTTCAGGTAGTACGCTATAGACAAAATTCAAGCGTTCTTGTGGATGAGCTAACTTAGCCGTCCAAACGGGGATGAGTATGTTTTCTTCAACAGTTAACTCAGGAACCAGACCGCGATCTTCAGGCATATAACCTATACCTAGACCCGCGCGCGCATGACGAGGCAATTTACTTAAATCCTGACCATCAAAGCTAATCGTGCCTGTTTGAATTGGAAGATGACCCATGATGGTACGCAGTGTGGTGGTTTTACCCGCACCATTTCTACCTATCAGACCACTCATTTCACCACTGTTGACTTGCAAAGAAAAGCCACGCAGCACTTCAACCGACTGGATCGCAACATGAATCGCATCAATCTTCAGCATAATTTATTCCGTCTATTCTTATCGTAAAGTGCCAGTCACATAACGCTGTACATCTGGCGTGCTTAATGCGACATCGGGTTTGTCATCAGCGATAATGCGGCCGCTATAAAAAGCGATAACGCGATCTGCAAAGCGTTCAACGATATCCATGTCATGCTCAACAAATAAAACAGTGACGGCTTCTTGTGAGAGAGCACGCATAACGGTTTCCATCATAGGAAATTTTTCATCAGCTGAAACGCCAGAAGTCGGTTCATCAAGTAAGAGTACTTTAGGATATCTGGTGAGTGCCATCGCTATGTCGAGAAGTTTTCTGACGCCACCCGGTAACTCGCCTACTAAACGTGCGCTATGTTCTGATAAATCAAAACGCTGTAGTAATTCTTCAGCGCGTTGTACCGCTACTGCATTTCTTGCAGGACGCCAGAATGAGAGAGGTGGTTGTTGACTAGCGACTGCCACTAACATGTTATCGAGTACGGATAATTCTTTGTAGAGTTGCGGTATTTGAAAAGAACGTGCAATGCCTTTACGTGATACGACACGTGGAGCAAGTCCTGTGATGTCTTCATCATGTAGCAATATCGATCCGGCATCCGGTTTGATGTAGCCCGTGATCATATTCACGAAGGTAGTCTTACCTGCACCATTACTACCAATCAGACTGAGTTTCTGACCATGTGGAATATCAATGTTGATATCTGCAGCAGCAACCACAGCACCAAATTTCTTTTGTATGCCACGCGCTGATATTGCTATGTTTGTTGATGATGATGGTGTCATGCGCGTTCTCCTTGCTGCTGCTTTTTAACGCGTTTTTCCCATAGCGAGCCTATGCCGCGTGGCAGAAATCGTATGACTGCAAGTAAAAATAATCCGAGTACGAGCTGCCAAGTATTCGGGAAATACAAACTAGAAAAGGAGCGTACGATTTCTAATACTGTTGACGCGATAAAGACAGCAATCACACTATAGTGACCAGCAAGTATAGAAACAAATACAAATTCACCCGACGTAGTCCAATAACTAAAATTAGGTTCTATATGACCTAATGCGATGACAGCCAGTGCGCCACCCATGCCACCCATGAAGGCAGCTAATAAATAATTCGTAGCAATTAATTCTTGTACTGAGCTACCTAAATACTCAACACGAATTTCATTATCACGCGCAGCTAATGAAACTAAGCCTCGTGTGGAGTTAAAGTAAATATACGTTGCTAATGTACACAGACCTGAAAGTGTGATGGTGACTGCGTAGTTGAGATAACTACTCCATTCATCAGCAGCACGTATGCCAAATAATGTAGGACGTCCCATATTGAATCCATCAGAGCCACCCATGGATTCAGATTTAATCAATATGCCATACAACACCATAGATAAAGAGAGTGACAGCATGGCAAAGAAAATGCCGCGATAACGTGCAATCAGATAAGCGAAGGGAGCCGAGAGAATTACTGCGACAAGTCCACCACCGAGAGAAAGCACAAGTGCATCTGTGATACCTAGCTTGCCATAAGCTAGTGCAGCAGCATAGCCACCCAGAGCGAACACCATACCTTGACCAAACGAGACAACACCACTGCGCATTAAGATCACAATGCCTAATGAGACTAAGCCATTTGCTGCAGCGATGGTGACAAGAAAGAGTAGCCATTTTGGGATGACAAGACCAATCAATAACAGCGCGATTATGCTACCTAGTCCTAAAAGTAGAGCAGGATAAAAATAAGCATTCTGTGAAGCAGCAGCAGACGAAGAAGAGGAAGTAGTCATGGTCATCTCATATCTTCCTTGCTTGACTACGTTGAAACAAACCTTCAGGTCTGAACATTAAGACCACTGCCATAACGAGGTAGATAGAAAATAATTCAGCGACTGGCATTAAGTGCACCGCAGCTGACCGTGCAATGCCAACGATGAGTGCACCGATGGCAGCGCCTGGAATACTACCTAAGCCACCTATGATGACCACTGCAAAAGAGAGAATGACGACACCAACTGAGATACCAGGCTGCACAGAAATCATAGGTGCAGTCAGTGCACCGCCTAATGCGGCAAGAAAAATACCGGTGCCAAATGCGAGTGTATAAATACGTGAAACATTCACGCCCATGCTGGCAGCGATCTCTTCACTGTGAATCACTGCAAGAACAATTTTTCCTATGCGTGTACGGTTTAAACCCCACCACACAATAAAGCCAACAACGATAGCCACAATGACTAATAAGAAGTCATAACCTACATAAGATTGTTTACCTATATCGACATTACCAAATAAAGCATAGGGTTCGGAGAGATAAAAAGGATTTACACCCCAGATGATTTTTGTGACATCTTCTAAGATTAAAAATAATGCGTACGTCACCAATACTAATAAGACTTCATCACGGCCATAAAAAATACGCAGTAATCCTCGCTCACATAAAGGCGCAACAATCACAGCCACACCGACTGCTGCTAATAACATAGCGATTAAAGATAGTTCAGGCGCTAATTGCATGCTCGCAAACCATCCCACTAAACTAGCAGCGGCATACGCACCGAGTGCATAAAAACTGCCATGCGCAACGTTGAGAATTTTCAGCACACCAAAAACGAGTGTGAGTCCTAATGCCACGATGAAAAGCCATGACGCATACGTCAGGCCGTCTATCATGATGGTAAGTGCAATATTCATGGATGATATTTTCAGAGATGAGACTTTGACCTGTTCTATAAAACCACTCCGACCTAGGTCGGAGTAGTTATTCAGATCAGCGTTTTAAGCTTGCGTGATTAATTACATTTCGCACCTGGGAAACCGGCTTTAATCCATTCATCAGATTTCATGTTGGCAGGTGGATTTACGCATTCTGCAGCAAAACGTTGAATGTCATCGAGCACCACCATTTTCTTAGCAGCGTCGTAACGTGTGCGGCCAAATGCAGCAGCTTGAATCGCTTGATGACCATCACCTAAAGCCATTTTTATACGACCCGCAGGCGCTTCCCATTCAGAACCACGCAATGCTTCTGCAATTTGTTCTATGGATGGTTTGCCACCTTTTTTATTTGCAGTCATAGCTTTTTCAACAGCGAGTTTTAATCCCATCAGTGCTTGCGCCATACGATAGGGCGCTTGTACCGGATAAACACCTGCATTCGCTTTTTGATATTCAGACCACCACCAATCATTGAGTGCTGATTTCGGTGCCATCTGACCATAGGCACCACGTGCACCGATGATGACGCCATCGGGCATTTTGTCGCCTAATGGTGTGAGTACATGATCTGCAGCTGTGAGAACGACTTGTGATTTTTTAAATAAGCCACGAGGAGCTGCTTGCAAGATCATGGCTTGTAAATCACCACCCCATAAACTGGAGTGGGTGACATCAGCGGGATTTGACATCAACTGTGAAATTTCAGTGCCGTATTGTCCTGCACCGAATTTAGGTCTTTGATCTGAGAGTGCTTTAGATTGTGGATACAAGACTTGCATAGACAGCGTGAAGTCTTTGAGTGAATCATGACCCCAAGCATAGTCTTGGTTAATCATGTTAAAGCCTTCGATTTTTACATTACGCGCTTTTAAATAACGTACTGCACCTACGTTATCCATTGCGGCATGCGAAGCGGTACGAAATACATATTTATAGTTCGCTTCTTCAAAGATACGTGGTGTGCCGCAGTCATACAAAATCAAAAAGCGTTTCATTTCTTCCGCAACGGGTGCCACTGCGAGACAATCGCCTGAACCTACATAGCCCACCACTACGTCAACATTTTCACGTTCATAGAGATTGCGTAATTCTTGTACTTGTTTGGTTGCACCGCCGTTTTCATCGACATACACAGGCACTATCTTCATGCCGCCAAAACCTTTTTTGTTATAAGGAGCGGGTGCAGTACCGTTGTTGAAGGCTTCAATCAGGACTTTGGCACCATTCACAGCGGGAACGCCAAAGCTATCTGCAGCTTGTCCAGAGAGAAAACTCACAATACCGATTTTGAATTCATCGGCAGCGTTCGCGCTTGCTGCTGCACCTAGTGTGAACAACATGGCTGCTGCAATTATGCTGATCTTACTTAGGGCACGCTGTGTTGTTATGGTCTGCTGCATAGTCTCCTCCTAGTTAATTTCATTCATTCTTGTTTTAAATGTTTTTTAATTTGAATTTTGTGCAGTGCTTTACCTGCATTATGCGAATCAGACAATTGCTTAAAACATAGCAATCGCTTAGTTTATTAATTCGCACAAAAAAACGAATAATGGATAATCGTTTTGGATAGACTGCGAGTCAACCGCTATCGATGTTGCATCGCGATAGGAAGTGCAGAGTGAGCGCTAATAAAGTGAAAATTTGACATTGAGCGTAGCAGCCAGAAAGAGAAAATCCCTTGTAGAACAAGGGATTAGAATTGATTTGCGACGAATGCTGAAATCTGTCTTAAGAAGATCCAAAGAGGCTGTTTAAGTATTCGGAGAACCCGATGTACTCGTGCCAGAGTCGGTGCCTTCCGGTGCAGGTGTATTAGTTGGAACCAGTCGTATCACTTGTGTTTCACCGGGGACTTTCACTCGCAAACCTTGCATATACATTTCAAGGTTGGGTAAATTCTCTGATCTCACCACATAAGGTGGTTTGCCTGTGAAAGCTTGTCCCACCATAGGGCGTAGGCTAACTAATTTTGATTTGCCCGAACCATCGGTCACGCACACAGTGCCACCTTTAGGACTGATGACAAATAAACGTGAGTCGGATTTACGTTGATAAGCAGGACTCCAACTTTTCAAATTGCCAGTTGCTGCTTCTGCTGAACAGCCTTCATCACTAGCGCTTGCTACTTTAGTAGATTCTTGTTCTATTACAGGCTTTGAAGTTTCGGCAACGGCAGGAGCTGGAGCTGGTTTTTCAATTTTTTCAGCAGATGGCTTCGCAGTTTCAGGAGCAGGTTTGACTGCAACGGATGCAGCTGCAACTTCAACAGTAGCCGCAACTGGGGTCGCAACAGGTGGTGCAACTGGTTCAGGTGCCGCGACTTCTACTGGTGTGACTGGTAAAGGAGGGATTGGATCTATAGCCACTGATTCTGCTTGTGTTTCTTGTTTTACTTCAGCTTCTTCTGAAGAACCACGTAATTTTGCATAAAAAGCTAACAAGATAGTCAAGGCAACAACTGCATACATCACACGGTTACGTCTAGTCGAATTGCGGGCGACATTCTCCATTCTTTCATCGGTCAAACTGATTTGATTGAGGTGAGCGTTATAAGGTGTTTGACCTGGATAAGTGCGCATGCTTTCAGGCGCATCTTCTGGTACGGGCATGGTTTGATTGGCGCCGTCACCGGTTACGACTTCTTCGTAAGGCAGCTCTAAGGCCGCAGCATACTTACGAACTGCGAGCAATTTATGGGCTGGTGTGTAAAAAGGCTTATCGCCACCTTCTTCCATATGGATGATTTGGGCGCGGGACAGAGTGAGCTGACCGGCAATGTCAGTAATGGAGATGCCCTTGCTCTCTCTGGCATCTTTCAATTTTTGACCGTCAATATGGAGTGACTCTAAATCAATATGCTTTTTCATTAGCTGCTGCCCAGTCTGCGGATTTGCCTTTTGTGCTGCTTACTTGTCCAGATCCCTACTGTAATGGATAGTGATGATCTGCACTAGTAATCCCTTTGTAAATTTCGCTCTGTTTGTCAAATTTAGTGTTTAAGAAAAAAATCTCTCTAGATTTGCGAGGGGAATGCCGTAACCGCGTGCCAGTCTGAGCATGGTACGAAAGCCTGGCTCGCCATAGACGCCACTTTCTATTTTTGAAACAGTGGGGAGTGAGACACCGGATGCAGGATCGCCATTGATCTGACTAGCGCGACAGACATCGACTTTGCTCATATGTCGAGCGAGCCTGACCGCGGCGAGATATTCATGACAATCCTTGAAATTTTCGGGCAGGATTTCGGCCAGCCACTTACGTGAAATTTCCGCTAATGGACCATCTGTTTTTAAAGAGGAATGAGGTAAGCGCTGTTCGGCGATATAAGCAACCGAGCTATTCGATCTTGCAGTCATGTCGAAATCATCCCTCTCTTATTATTTTTAAAGGTAAAACCAAGTAGTTTTATCAAAAAACCAAATGTTGGTTGTCGCATACAAAGAAACTTAGTAATAAATACGCATTACCACAATTAGAATAACTTGCGTTTGTGAAATTTCCTATAGCACCAAGGGGCAGGGGAAGGGATTATTAATGCGGGATTTAGTTGAGTTGATCGATTAATTTTGCTAATTCAATAACATTATTAGCACCTAGCTTACGCATCATATTCATACGATGTAATTTGACTGTACGAACCGCAATTCCCAACTCGTCTGCGATATCACGATTTAGTTTTCCTTTTGCCACCATGGCTGCGATTTGTTTTTCACGTTGAGAGAGCAGCGAGAGTTGTGCGCCAATTTTTTGATGGTGTTCAAGGTCGAGTTGTTGTTCACGGCTTTTTTCCAGAGCACGTTGTATGGCTAGCAGTAATTCCTGATCTTCAAAGGGTTTGATTAGAAAATCAATGGCGCCATGTCTAAAGGCTGTGACTGCTTCACTTGCTCCACTGCCGCCACTCATGAAAATCAGCGGTGTCATTTCGGATAATTCTATGAGAGCACTTTGTAATTCCAGTCCTGTCAGTTCAGGCATTTTCACGTCTAACAAAATACAGTGCGGACCAGGAAAAACAGAGGTCGCTTCTTCTAGTTGGTCTAAATAAAGTGATGCCGAGTCTAGGGATGTGGTGGCATAGCCTTCGAATTCTAATAAGGCACTTAATGCATGGCGAATCGCCTGATCATCATCGATGATAGTGATTCTTCCTTTTGCATGGCGAGCAGCCTCACGTTCATCATGAACGGTGACGATTTGACGTACATCATGCGTTTTCATCCTTACTCCTTAAAGCGTCGCAGCATTTGCGCTAAACCTAGGTAGCGGATTATAAACGTGTCATACAAACTATAAGTTCAGAAGAAAATGTCAGCAACAACCTGCAGGAGAAAAGTGCAATATCAAATACAGAAAAAGCACAGTGAATGGATGAAGGAAGTCCATGGCGAAGGACTAATGATTATGATGACCTGAGTTTGGTTTATTTTTTGCCTCAGCATGTTCTTCATGTGCATCTATTATTTTTTTTTGTTTAATGTTGTGAATGAAGTGATAGGTTGGAATCAATTTTTTTAGACTGGTAGCCATGTCGAGTTTATGTTGACTCAAGTTTAATCTTTGTAAGCTATAAAGTGATTCACGTAAAAAATAACGTTCACGCAATGTAGTCGATGGCGTGGCAATAGATGCAAAAAAAATATCCATGAGTTGATTCATGGTGGGTTGTGGGTTCATGTTC
This sequence comes from Pseudomonadota bacterium, assembly GCA_041176585.1. Classification (GTDB taxonomy): domain Bacteria; phylum Pseudomonadota; class Gammaproteobacteria; order Burkholderiales; family Burkholderiaceae_D; genus Pernthalerella. The sequence continues at coordinate 12,737 of JBEDCU010000095.1, read as the reverse complement.
TCACTCACGATGTGCCTTGTAAGTTATGTGTAAGTAAAGCGAGTCTATCTGGAATCGTTGTGTAAACACGCATATGAGAATTGAGCAAAATCAACAGGACAGCAAGACTGAGTTGAAGAAAAATGAGAAAAGAATAATTTCTTTACCCTTTAGAAAAATGTATTTTTAAAAAGTGATTGTTTGATAAAGAAAATCTAGCAAAGCCTATCTAACTTGAATCAAAGACTTAAGAAGGGCTATCGGCTAAAAATTATTTGGCGTTGATTTAATCTTGGCTTACTCAGCTTTCTTGTGAAATATCAAACCTTTTACCCCATCCCAATAACACAATGAACGAGGTGCAAATAAAGTTATATGCATCCTGATTCAATATAAAAGTCATTTAATGGGAGTGGTTTATGGATGCCTTAAGCGATCAGCAGAAATCACTGCTACAGCATCAATTAACGCAGAGAGAGCATGTGCTGCGGGAAGATATACGTCGTGAAATGAATTTAAAAGATGACTATGTTCAACTAGCGAGTGAGGCACCCGATACCGGCGATCTTTCTTTTGCTAATTTATCGGTTGATTTAGGGAATGCCGCTGTTACCCGCGATGTGACAGAGTTGCGCGCAATTGAATTAGCCCAAAAGAAAATGCTCACAGGTAGTTATGGAGAATGCGTTACCTGTGGCTATGCCATTCCTTTTGAAAGACTGATGGCAGTGCTCTCGGCTGAGCGCTGCGCACCTTGCCAAGAGAAATTCGAACGTACCCATATGGATGGCATGCGTGGCGCCAGTATGTAACTAAGCTTAATTGCGATCTGCTAAGTGGCCCACAGCAGCTTTTCGCTTGACTCATTACAATGCACACTTCTATCTGCACTCAGCAAATAGGTTTTTGATAGGGTGTGCTGGTATGTCTATTCCTTCATCTGGATTCTGGTTGTTTGCTCAAGCATGGCGCATGACCCGCCGTGACTGGCGCGCAGGCGAGTTACGTTTCTTATTAATCGCTTTAATCGTTGCCGTGGGTGCTGTTTCTTCTGTTGGCTTTTTAGTCGATCGTATGAATCGTGCGTTGGTACGTGATGCGAGTGAATTGCTAGGTGCAGATTTAGTTGTGCGTAGCGACTACCCGATTCAAGCGCAATGGCGTGAACAAGCGAACAAGCTAGGTGTGACGATGGCAGATACCGTTACCTTCCCTAGCATGGTGAGTAGTGGTATTGGCGCTACTGAGGAATCACGTTTAGCTGCGATTAAAGCAGTCTCTGCAACTTATCCATTGCGTGGCCGTGTCAGTATAAAAACAGATCAAGCACTACAACATGCAAACAGTAATCCCAAGCGTGGCACAGTGTGGGTGGATGAAGGATTATTACTTGCGCAATCCCTCAAGCTAGGCGATAGACTACGTGTGGGTGAAAGTGAGTTTACGGTTGCTGCCACGATTGTGACTGAACAAGATCGAGGTGCTGCCTTTATGAATTTTGCACCGCGTGTGATGCTTAATCTTGAAGATTTAGCAGCTACGCGTTTAGTGCAACCAGGATCACGCTTAAGTTATCGTTTGCAATGTGCTGGAGAAAAAGCAGCAATTCAACAATTTCAAGCTTATATAGAAGCGGAGATAAAGACGCGTAGCTTACGTGGGGTGCAAATTGAATCGCTAGAGTCGGGTCGTCCTGAAATGCGTGCAACCCTAGATCGTGCCAGACAATTTCTTGCATTAGTTAGTATGTTATCGGCGATGTTGGCAGCCTTGGCGATTGCTTTAGCAGCGAGACAATTTTTACAACGTCATCTTGATGCTTGTGCCATGTTGCGTTGTTTAGGTATGAAACAAGATCAAGTCACACAGTTATATGTCATTGAATTCATTATCATAGCTGTAGCAGGAAGTGTATTGGGTGCGGCATGTGGCTTTATTGCGCACTTTGCTTTGTTGTATTGGTTAGCGCCTTTAATGTCTACTGAATTGCCAGCTGCAGGTTGGTTACCTTGTTTACAAGCGATCCTCACTGGACTCTTACTCTTAGTCGGTTTTGCGATTCCACCTGTACTTCAATTACGCAATGTGCCGCATAACCGAGTGATACGTAGAGAACAAGATGCACCGCAAGCATTTACGCTAGTAGGTTATGTAACAGCCTTAAGCTGTTTTTTAATTTTATTAATCTGGCAGGCTGGCGAAATTAAAATAGGCGTCATCACAGCAGGTGGCTTTCTAGCTGGTCTTGCCGTATTTTGGTTGATCTCATGGTTGCTACTAAAATCATTACATCAATTACGCGGATTATCGACTCAACCTGCTTGGCGCTTTGCATTGACTTCGCTAAAACGTAGGCCAGCTGCAACCTCCATGCAAATCGTCGCACTTGCATTAGGACTTATGGCTTTGTTGTTATTGACCGTGATACGTGAAGATTTACTCACTGCATGGCGTCAATCAGCACCACCTGATGCGCCGAATCATTTCATCATCAACATTCAACCAGAGCAAAAAGTAGTAGTTGGCGAATATTTATATGCACGTGGTATTTCAGAGGCGCAGTTGTATCCTATGATACGAGGCCGTTTAATTAAAATCCGCGCACAAGACATCACGCCTTTGAGTTTTGATGATGAACGTGCACGGCGTTTAGTGGAACGTGAATTTAATTTATCGACTATGTCTGAACTACCACTAAAAAATAAAATTATTGCGGGATCATGGTTTGATAAAAATAATACGCAAACTGAAGCTTCGGTAGAAGAAGGTTTAGCAAAAACCTTAGGTATCAAACTCGGCGATGAATTAGGTTTTGATGTTGCAGGTGAAAGCGTACAGGCGAAAGTCACGAGCTTAAGAAAATTAGAGTGGGGCTCCATGCGTGTGAATTTCTTTGTTATTCTCAGCCCATCCCACGTTCAGCAGTTACCGCAAAGTTGGATTACTGCTTTTCGTCTACCGCCAGATCAACACAGTCTGATTAATCAATTAGTGAAAAATTATCCTAATCTCACGATTGTCGATGTAGGTACTTTGTTATCGCAGATACAGCAAGTGATTAATCAAGTGATTGCAGCAGTTGAGTTCTTGTTTGTATTTACCTTAGCAGCGGGCGTATTAGTGTTAGTTGCAGCGATGTTGGTGTCACAACAAGAAAGGCAGAGAGAATCTGCTTTATTACGTGCATTAGGAGCTACGAAAAATCAGCTCAAGCATGCGCAAACTCTAGAGTGTTTATTAATTGGTTCTGTAGCAGGCTTTCTTGCGGCGACGGGAGCTGGCTTGACTGGTTGGTTGTTAGCGCGTCAAATTTTTGATTTCAATTGGAGTGTAAGTCCCTTGCTCTGGATAGCAGGTATAGGCATAGGTATCATAGTTGCCTTACTAGGTGGATGGTTTAGTCTGCGATCTGTGTTAACGCAAGCTCCTTTGCAAACTCTCAGAGAAGCCTGAGCAATCTCAACGGCTAGTAGGTGAGCGCATCGTAAAGTGATCTATCGCTAACAGTCTGCATGCTTCTGTCATAACAGCAAGCACTTTGCGCCGCCTTCAATGTGATGCGGTGCCATCCTAATTAACGGGCTTTTTTTAAGTGTTTGGTCAGATGCGATATCATGCGCGGCATGACAAATCCAGACACACCTAAAGACAATTCGCAAGAGAACTCAGTTAGCTTATATGGGCTAGTTGGGGGCGACGAAAAACTAAGAGAATTAGTTGATCGCTTCTATGATTTAATGGATTTAGAGCCTGATTTTGCTGCGCTACGCGCTATGCATCCTCCTAGCTTAGATATGTCACGTGACAAGCTCTATCATTTTTTATCAGGTTGGACCGGTGGGCCGGATTTATATACGCCACGTCATGGCAATGCTTTTTTGCGAGCGCGGCATTTACCTTTTGCGATTGGTACCTCAGCCCGAGATCAGTGGCTGACTTGTATGGTGTTGGCGATGCAGGAATGTAAGATTAGCGAAGATAAACAGGATGTTTTATTAGAAGCTTTTTTTAGAACGGCAGACTGGATGCGCAATAAGCCAGATAACTAGTTGATAGTTGTCGTCTGTTTTAAAGCAGTCCTTCGAATGGAATGACTTCTACACTAGCACCGGCTGCAATATCACCTTGATCATGCTGCAGTATCACCATGCAGTTTGCTTCTGACATAGAGCTGAGTATGCCTGAGCCTTGTGATCCCGTGATGCGCACTTGCTGTTGACCTTGCTCATTCATGAATAAAATCCCACGTTGATATTCTGTTCTGCCTGGTTTTTTGCGTATCGCTTGTGCGCTTGTGACCTGCATAGGTAGTATTTCAGTTTTATTTCGACCACTGAGTTGATATAAAGCGGGTCGCACAAAAAAATAAAATGCCACCATCACGGCAACAGGATTACCTGGCAAACCAAATAAGACAGCACTATCTTCACCGGATGTGATTTTTCCAAATGCCATAGGTCGTCCTGGGCGCATGGCTATTTTCCAGAACAAGACATCCCCTAACTTATGCATTAAGGCGCGTGTGTAATCTGCATCTCCACCAGATACACCTCCTGATGTGAGGATCACATCAGCTAGTTTGCAAGCTTCTCGCAATGTGGCTTCTAATGAAATGGGATCATCTTTTACTACACCCATGTCTATAGGTGTGAGGCCCATTTTTTGTAACATACCCTGTATCGTATAGCGATTGCTATCGTAGACACAGCCTTCTGGTAAGGCTTCACCCAAAGAACGCAATTCATCACCAGTTGAAAAAAACGCAACGCGTAGTTTTCTTTTGACGCTGACTGTAGCAATGCCTAAGGAAGCGATCAGACCTAGATCTGCAGGGCTGAGTAATTTACCTGCTAAAAGTGCAGGTTTATCTTTAGCGAGGTCTTCGCCTTTAAGGCGGCGGTTGGCTTCAGCAGTAATCAGCTTGCTAGAAAATGAAATCGTTTCTTCGCTATCGTGTTTATGCAGTGTGATGAGTTCTTGTGGAATCACAGTGTCACACTCATCTGGCATTTGTGCGCCAGTCATAATGCGTATGCATTCATTCGTCTGCACTGTGCCAGTAAATTTTTTCCCAGCGACAGCAAGCCCAACGACTTGGAATTTTGTATTGGTATGTTTGCTTAAATCCGCACTACGCAAAGCGTAGCCATCCATGGCAGCATTATCATGCGCTGGTACATGAATCGGTGAAATAATATCAATGGTAAGAATACGATTGAGCGCATCAGTTAATCCGACGGTTTCATGCTCTTGCAGCGGGAGTAGATGTTGTTGAATCAGAGATTGCACAGTAGCGACAGGCAATCCGTTGCTATGGCTATTTGCTTGCGTTTGTGTGATCTCTGAGTGTGGTGATTTCAGCATAGACTTACAGAGAGTAATGAAACGCTGTGTGGTGAATTAAACAGTGATGAAGAAATTTTTAAACTTAGCCGCCTATGTATGACATTTCTACTTTGCGAATTGGCTGCGAATTATCGTTAGTTTGACTGGTACGTAGTTCAGAATAGCGATCATCGCGTTGTTTCCAAATATGGGAGACTGCTGCAATGATTTGTTCATCCGTATAGTTCTCACGTAATAGCGCACGTAAATCATGTCCTGCTGTGGCAAATAAGCAGGTAAATAATTTACCCTCGGTAGAGAGTCGTGCACGATTACAGTCGCTGCAAAACGCTTGCGTCACACTCGAGATGACACCGACTTCACCAACGCCATCGGCATACGCCCAACGTGCAGCAGTTTCACCGGTGTAGTTAGGTTCAATTTCCTTTAATGGCATGCTGGCATGTATGCGTCGTATTACTTCAGCTGAAGGAATCACTTCATCCATTTTCCAACCATTGGATGCACCAACATCCATGTATTCAATAAAACGTAGGATGACAGGTTTATCTTTGAAGTAGCGTGCCATAGGTACGATCTCTTGATCATTGACACCTGCCTTCACTACCATATTGACTTTAATCGATTCTAAACCGACTGCATGCGCCACATCTATGCCGTTGAGTACATCAGATACAGGGAAGTCCACATCATTCATGCGTTGAAACGTGGTCTCATCAAGTGAATCAAGTGAAACAGTGACGCGCTTTAAACCTGCATCTTTTAATGATTGAGCTTTCTTTGCTAATAAAGAGCCATTGGTGGTCATGGTTAGATCAAGCGGCTTGCCATTCAGCGTGGTGAGGCTAGCTAGCATCTCTATTAATTTCTCAATATTTTTTCTGAGCAGAGGTTCGCCACCAGTGAGACGAATTTTTTCCACGCCATGTGCAATGAAAATTTTTGTAATGCGTGTGATTTCTTCAAACGACAATAAAGATTGATGCGGCAGATACGCATAGTCTTTATCGAATATTTCCTTAGGCATGCAATAGACGCAGCGGAAATTACAGCGGTCTGTCACCGAGATGCGTAAATCGCGTAAAGGACGCGCTAGTTTGTCAGACAGCAGGCCATTCGCGGCTTCAGGTTTTACCGGCACGAAAGGCGTCGCATGTGGATAGCGCAGGTCGGCAACTGGGATAAATCGTTGAGTCATTGATAGCTTAGTTGTTCTAGTTTTTTGTTACTGTTTGCGTAAAGTCATGCAAGAGGCAGATAAGATACCACGAGCCCTGCAAGCGCACAGAGTGCTATGAGTTTTATGGTGCTAAGTTTGAAGCGCCACAGTGCGAGTGCTGCAAGAATGGCAATACTTATGGAGACGACATCCCAATTTACTAACGGCTGCGATATATGAAAGACATGTTCAGCAAAAAATACCGCCAGACTGAGAATCACACCGACCACCGCAGCGGAGATGGCTGTGAGTGGTGCGGTGAATTTAATGTTATTTCTGGTTGCTTCCACCAAAGGTGCACCGGCTAAGATAAAAATAAACGAAGGTAGGAAGGTGAAAAATGTAGCTACTGTGGCACCGGCTATCCCAGCTAACAATAAATGACTCGCTCCGAAAATTTCCTTACTCCAGCCACCGACAAAACCCACGAAAGCCACGATCATGATTAATGGACCAGGTGTGGTTTCACCTAATGCCAGTCCATCTATCATTTGTTCAGGACTTAACCATTGAAAATGCGTGACCGCTCCTTGATAGACATAAGGCAGTACGGCATAAGCACCTCCAAATGTGAGCATGGCTGCTTTCGTAAAAAACCAGCTCATTTGTGTAAGTGTATGAGTCCATCCTGTGAGTGCTATTAGTATTCCCCACACACTGATTCCTAGTGCGAGACCGACTCCAACCACGATAAAAAATTTTCGCCATATGAATTGCGTATGATCTGGTGAGATGGTGTGGTCATCAATCAGTGCAGAACCAGACGATTTTTTGCTCGCGCTATGTGCGCTACCTAGTTGAAATTGATCTGGCAAGACACGACTACCAAGCACACCCAATAAAGCTACAATCAATACAATTAAAGGGAAGGGACATTGAAACAGAGTGATGGCTATAAAAGCCAGACCAGCGATACTAATTAACCAGCGATTTTTTAAGCTGCGTGAACCTATACGCAGAGCTGCTGCTAAAACAATCACGACTATGGCAGGTTTAATGCCGAAGAGGATGCCAGCAATAATGGGTAGATCACCAAAGGAAAGATAAATCCACGAGAGTGCAATTAGTATGATGAGTGATGGTAAAACAAACAATATACCGGCGATGATGCCACCGATTGAGCGGTGCATGAGCCAGCCTATGTACACAGCTAATTGCATAGCCTCAGGGCCGGGTAACAACATGCAGTAATTGAGTGCATGTAAAAAACGTTGTTCAGATATCCAACGTTTACGTTCCACTAAATCCGTATGCATTAATGCGATTTGACCTGCGGGACCACCAAAGCTAATGAATCCGAGTTTTAACCAATACCAGAAAGCTGCATTCAGACTGACTGCAGCTGGTGCTTCTGGTGTTTCCTCATGCTGTGATGCATTCATTACATGTTGGGATAATTAGGACCGCCGCCACCTTCTGGTGTGACCCACACAATATTTTGTGTTGGATCTTTGATGTCACAGGTTTTGCAATGTACGCAGTTTTGCGCATTGATTTGTAATTTATCTTCACCTTCTTCACTGCGCACATATTCATACACACCTGCTGGACAGTAGCGTGACTCTGGACCTGCGTAACGCGCCAGATTCATATTCACAGGTAGTGCAGCATCTTTTAATGTGAGATGAGCAGGCTGATGTTCAGTGTGATTAGTGTTGGAAATAAAAACAGAAGTGAGTCGATCAAAGGTGAGTTTGTTATCAGGTTTTGGATAAGTGATCGGTGTGCATTCAGCAGCAGGCTTTAAGCATTCATGATCTGCATGCGTATGATGTAATGTCCAAGGTGCTTTGCCTCTGAACAGAACTTGATCTATGCCCACCATCAGCGTACCTGTATAAAGACCTTTACTCATCCACGGTTTGAAGTTGCGAGCTACGTGTAATTCTTCATGCAACCATGATTGTTCAAATGCTTTGGAATAGGCAGTGAGTTCATCTTGCGCACGACCTGCATTGAGTGCATCGAAGGCTGCTTGCGCTGCCAACATGCCGCTCTTAATTGCAGCATGACTTCCTTTAATGCGACTTGCATTTAAAAAACCTGCATCGCAACCAATTAATGCACCACCAGGGAAGGTGAGTTTAGGTAAAGATTGCAAACCACCTGCAGTAATAGCACGTGCACCATAGGAGAGTCGTTTGCCGCCTTCAAAGAAACCTCGAATCGCAGGATGGGTTTTATATCGTTGAAATTCTTCAAATGGTGAAAGATACGGATTTTCATAGGCGAGTCCTACGACATAGCCAACCGCAACTTGATTATTTTCTAGATGATAAAGGAATGATCCGCCATAAGTGCTGTTATCCAGTGGCCAACCTGCAGTGTGTATGACTAAACCTTGTTGATGTTTTGCAGGATCGATTTCCCATAATTCTTTTAAACCTATGCCATAGGTTTGTGGATCGCGACCTTTATCAAGTTGATAGCCGCTAATCAGTTGTTTACCTAAATTGCCACGCGCACCTTCTGCAAACAGAGTGTATTTCGCACGCAATTCCATGCCGAGTTGAAATGCATCAGTAGGTTTACCGTCTTTATCGACTCCCATATTGCCGGTAGCAACACCGACTACAGCGCATTGTTCGTCATACAAAATTTCAGCTGCTGCAAAGCCAGGGAAAATTTCTACACCGAGTGCTTCTGCTTGTTGACCTAACCAACGCACCACATTGGCGAGTGAGATGACGTAGTTACCATGATTTTGAAAACAACCCGGCAACATCCAGTTCGGTGTTTTTATGAAACCTGTTTCTGTTAAAAACAGAAAGCGATCTTCTGTGACCGGTGTGTTGAGTGGTGCGCCGCGTTCTTTCCAATCCGGTATGAGTTCAGTTAGCGCTTGTGGATCCATGACTGCACCGGACAAGGTGTGCGCGCCGAGTTCTCCACCTTTTTCTAATACGCAAACAGTGATTTCTTTATTTTGCCGCGTTGCTAGTTGTTTGAGTTCGATTGCAGCTGCTAAGCCTGCAGGACCGCCGCCGACGATGACGACGTCGTATTCCATCGCTTCGCGTGGACCAAATTGCTCTAAGAATTGGGGGTTTTGACTGGGGCTCATAATAGCTAGAAATAATGAATGAAGACTGCGAAAAAAATACGTGTCTAACTAAATAGTAGTCACAGGACAAGCGTAATGTCACCTTTTTTATCGCCTTTTCTGACGGCTTTAAACAGGCGATTTATGTAATGATACGGGCTTCTTGAATTTAGGCCAAAACTTCATTGGGAGAAATCGTGAGTACAGAAGTCAATTTCAGCGGAAAAGTCGCTTTTGTAACGGGTGCGTCGAGTGGTTTAGGGTCGCGATTCGCTAAGGTTTTAGCCGATGCGGGAGCCCAAGTGGTGTTGGCAGCACGCCGTACTGAGCGACTTAAAGAGTTGCGTGCAGAAATTGAAGCCAGTGGTGGAGCAGCGCATGTGGTGCAGTTAGATGTGACGGATTACGCCAGCATTAAATCCGCCTTGGCACATGCTGAGACGGAAGCGGGGCATATCGATATTTTGGTGAATAACTCTGGTGTCTCTAGCACGCAGCGCTTAGTGGATGTGACGCCAGAAGATTATGCGCATGTGATGGATACGAATTTGCGTGGTGCATTTTTTGTAGCGCAAGAAGCAGCGAAACGTATGATACAGCGCGCTAAAGCTGAGCCGCATCGTCAACATCGCATTATCAACATAGCTTCGGTGGCTGGTTTGCGTGTGTTATCGCAAATTGGTGTGTACTGCATGAGTAAAGCAGGAGCAGTACAAATGACAAAAGCAATGGCATTGGAGTGGGGACGCTATGGCATTAATGTGAATGCGATTTGTCCGGGTTACATAGAGACTGAAATTAATCGTGAATATTTTCATAGCGAAGGCGGACAGAAGCTGATTGATATGTTGCCGCGCAAACGTGTTGGTCGTCCTGAAGATTTAGATGGTTTATTGTTGTTATTGGCATCGGATGAATCGCGTTTTATTAATGGCGCGATCATGACCGCTGATGATGGTATGGCAGCGTTCTAATGAAAGAGGGATACACATTAGTACATCGTTATCGAACTAGCATACGTTGGGGCGATATGGATGCGATGGGACATGTGAACAATACGATTTATTTTCGCTATTTGGAACAAGCGCGTATTGAATGGTTTCTTGCTATGGATTGCCCACCTGATCCTAGCGGTATAGGTCCAGTCATTATTAGTGCGCATTGCACATTTTTAAAACAACTACGTTTTCCTGGTGAGATTGAAATCACCACGAGCACAGGTGAATTTGGAAGATCAAGCTTTCATACTCACCATGAGATTCGTCGTGTAGATGATCTACATACGTTAGCTGCCGAAGGTGGTTCTAAAGTAGTGTGGGTGGATCAGCGTTTAGAAAAATCTTGTGCTCTGCCAGAAGAAATGCGTGCGCGTTTACTGCAGCCGATAAATTAACTGAATGTGCTTCATATTTTTAATACCCTACTTGTCACTTGCTGCAGACGCATCTAAGCTACGAGGCTAAGTGGTATTTGCTAGATTTGTTTAAATAAGGAATTTCATGAAAAAAGTATTTCCTAATGCCGCCGCTGCTCTGGCTGGCATCGTGCAAGACGGTCAGACTATTGCCGTTGGCGGTTTTGGTTTATGCGGTATCCCAGAGGCATTGATTGCCGCTTTAAGAGAATCTGGCGTACAAAATTTAACCGCAATTTCCAATAATGCTGGGGTTGATGGTTTTGGTTTAGGTCAGTTACTTGCTACGCGTCAGATTAAAAAAATGATCGCTTCTTATGTGGGTGAAAACAAAGAATTTGAGCGTCAGTTTTTAGCGGGTGAATTAGAACTGGAATTTACACCGCAAGGCACGTTAGCTGAAAAACTGCGTGCAGGTGGTGCAGGTATTCCTGCATTTTTCACCAAGACAGGTGTGGGTACTGTGGTCGCTGAAGGTAAAGAGATACGTGAGTTTGATGGTGAAAAATATGTGATGGAACGTTCACTCGTTGCTGACATCTCTTTAGTTAAAGCTTGGAAGGCTGATCCAACTGGTAATTTGATTTTTCATAAAACTGCGCGCAACTTTAATCCAAATGTGGCGATGGCAGGCAAGATCACGATTGTGGAAGTGGAAGAGATTGTCGCTAAAGGCGAACTAGATCCAGATGCAATTCATACACCGGGTATTTTTGTACATCGTATCGTTGTCAATGCGCATCCAGAAAAGCGCATAGAGCAGCGCACGATTAGTGCAAGTTAATTTCGGATTAATTCAGAATAAGAGCGGAGAATCAGCATGGCATGGACACGTGAACAAATGGCTGCACGTGCAGCACAAGAATTAGAAGATGGTTTTTACGTTAACTTAGGTATAGGTTTGCCTACCTTGGTAGCGAACTATGTTCCGAAAGATATAGAAGTGTGGCTGCAATCAGAAAATGGTTTGTTGGGCATAGGACCTTTTCCGACTGAAGATAAGATAGATCCTGATTTAATCAATGCAGGTAAACAAACAGTGACTGCATTGCCTGGCTCTTCAATTTTCAGTTCTGCAGATTCATTTGCGATGATACGCGGCGGTAAAGTGAATATTGCGATTTTGGGTGCGATGCAAGTTTCTGAGCGCGGTGATTTAGCAAATTGGATGATCCCTGGGAAAATGGTCAAGGGTATGGGTGGTGCGATGGATTTAGTCGCAGGTGTGAAGCGTGTGGTGGTGTTGATGGAGCATGTGGCACGTGGAAAAGATGGATCGCTTTCACATAAATTACTCAAAGAATGTACATTGCCATTGACTGGTGTGGGAGTGGTGGATCGTATTATTACTGATCTTGCTGTTTTGGATGTGACTGAGCGGGGTTTGAAATTAGTAGAGCTCGCTGAAGGTGTGACGAAAGAAGAATTAATTGCTGCCTCTGATTGCCCGATTCATTAAGATAGTGCAGTGTGATGTGAAATAAAATTGTTGGTATTTAAAAAGCCTGACAGATTGCTTCTGTCAGGCTTTTTTATTTGCTACATTTTTTTCTGCTTGAGCTTGAATCTTTTATGAAATTTAATTTTGTTAAGTTTAAATAAATAAACTATAGATTTTTCGATAAGCGAATGCGTAATTCTATTAGTGAAAGTTTTTTACTTTTCCAATCGGATTGCTAATTTTTATTTTCAGTATGAAGATAAATGAGAATACTCCTACAAGAGCAAAAGAATCT
>JBEDCU010000094.1:0-3231 GCA_041176585.1 Pseudomonadota bacterium | reverse complement strand
CGCGAGGTTAATTCCAGTTAGTGCTGCGCGTGTTTGCCCTGGATAAGTAAATCCCACATCTTTAAATTCCAAACTGCCTTGTGCACGTTTGTGTAGTTGCACGCCATCAGTTCTTTCAGGTACTGCATCAATGAGTTTGAATACTGTTTCACCAGCAGCCAAGCCACGCTGAAATGGACCATTCACTCCTGCTAAATGTTTAAGCGGTGTGAGTGTCATCAACATGGCGGTGATGAAGGAAGCAAAATCACCTACGGTGACGTTACCTTCATTCGCTTGCATTAAAGCGATCATGATAATGACGGAGACAGCAAATGAAGTAGCAAATTGTGTAATCGGCTCAGTAGTAGCCATGGTACTTGCCATACGCATGGTAAAGCCTCGCAAACGCGAAGAACGCAATGCAAAGCGTTGTGCTTCATATTTTTGGCCACCAAATATTTTGATGACTTGCTGCGCACGTGTTGTTTCCTCGATGGATTGCGTTAGTGCTGCGTTAATTTCTTGGAATTCTCGAATTAAGCGTTTTAGTCTTTGCGCTGTCAGTCGCACTACAACTGCGATGATGGGTATGATGATTAAGGTTACTAAGGTCAGCTTCCAGTTCAACCAAAACAAATAGCCTAGCAATCCACACACAGTTAATGTGTCACGGATTAATGTCACTAATACGCTACGTATCATTTCTAGTATTTGCTGCACTTCCAACATCATGGCGTTAATCACTGTACCTACTGATTGTTCGCCATAAAATCCTAGTGGTACATCTAACAATTGCTCAAACATACTTTGCCGTAGGTCAGTCATTAAACGACTGGATACCCACGCCATCATGTAGTTAGTGGTGAAGGTAGAAATTCCACGTATGACAAACACACCAACCACAAATAACGGCACTAACCACAATGAAAACGTGCGTGGCCCAGCAAAGCCTTTGTCTAACAGAAGTTTCATCAGACCTGCCATCGCTGGCTCTGTGGCTGCAGTTAAGACCATACCAGCAAGAGCTATTAAGATACGGCTCTTGTGTGGAATGAGTAAACGCATGATGCGTTTAAATGTCTGGGAAGGACTCATAAAGATTGGGAAACTATCTATTGTTTTATTTTGCAATGACTAGATTGATTAATATTCAAACCAAACATTGTCGGGGCTTAGCCATTCACACAGCGAAGTACGGAGTTTTTCGTCTGCGCGCACTCGCCATTCATCAGACAAACGTATCTCACTCAGTGCACCATTTTTTGTGTACTGAACAACGATAGGACAAGATAATTCACTTTGCTGGAATGGCTGAATTAATTCACGCAACTTAACAGCATCGGCTTGACCATTGAGTGAAAGACGTAGTGCTTTTACAAAATTCGCACGCGCACTCGCGATATCCATCACACGTTCGGCAGTGATCCGCAATCCACCTGAAAATCTATCCTCTGATACTTTGCAATGCACAGCTAAGAACTCATCTTCTTTAAACAGCGCACGATTTGCATCGAAGACTTCGTTATAAACCGTCACTTCAACCACAGCACTCATGTCGTCCAAACTCACGATCACCATTTTGCCGCGCTGAGTCATTTGCGTACGCACTCCAGAAATAATACCTACTATAAGTCTTGAATCACGTGTAGGAGTTAAATCAGCAAGTTTCACTCTAGCGAATCGTCGTGCTTCTGTTTCATAGGATTTAAACAGATGGCCAGACAGATAAAAACCTAAGGCGGCTTTTTCTTCTGTAAGTTTTTGTTTTTCACTCCACGGTGGCACCTTGACGTATTCAGGATTGGTAGTCGACATTTCATCAACATCACCAAACAAACTCACTTGATTGGCTGATGCTTCTGCTTGTTCAGCACACTCCATCGCAAAACCAACTGAAGCTAACAGAATACCTCTATCAACATTGAAGGAATCGAATGCGCCTGCTCTAATCAAGGACTCTATAGTGCGACGATTAATCTGACGTTTATCTACCCGACGTATGAAATCAAATAGATCAGTGAAGCGTTTTTCTTGACGCGCAGCGATGATGGCTTCAATCGCATTTTGTCCACTACCCTTGATAGCGCCCAAACCATAACGTATACGATCTGCTTTTTTACCTGCATCAGCTACAGGCGTAAAACGATATACCGATAAATTAATATCAGGTGGTAGTAATGTGAGACCACAGACCTCGGTTGCATCTTCAACCAAGATTTTAATTTTATCTGTGTCATCCATCGCCATCGATAAGTTGGCCGCCATAAATGCAGCCGCATGATGTACTTTGAGATAAGCGGTGTGATAAGAAAGTAGTGCGTAAGCAGCAGCATGGGATTTATTAAATCCATAGCCTGCAAATTTTTCCATTAAATCGAAAATTGCATCGGCTTGATTTTCATTCAAGCCATTTTTCTCAGCACCAGTTCGGAAAATTTGACGCTGCTGCGCCATCTCTTCTGGTTTTTTCTTACCCATAGCACGACGCAATAAGTCAGCGCCACCGAGTGAATAGCCACCGATCACCTGCGCCATTTGCATGACCTGCTCTTGATAGACCATAATGCCGTAAGTCTCAGAGAGAATCGATTCAGTACGTGGATCAGGATAATCAAATCGTTCGCCATGTTTGCGTCGACAAAAGTCTGGTATCAAATCCATAGGACCGGGACGATACAACGCAACAAGCGCAATAATATCTTCGAAGCGATCTGGTCGCGCATCTTTCAACATGCCTTGCATGCCGCGACTTTCTAACTGAAACACAGCGACTGTTTTTGCTTGTGTCAGCAATTGATAGGTAGATTTATCATCTAGAGCTAAATTCTCAAGATTAAAATCAGCCATAGCTGGATCAAGATGACGAATAGAGCGCACTGCTCTATCGAGTATGGTGAGCGTAGTTAAACCCAAGAAGTCAAACTTCACTAAACCAACTGCTTCTACATCATCTTTATCATATTGCGAGATTACACCTGCATCACCACCTTGTGTATACAGAGGGCAGAAATCCGTTAACTTTCCCGGCGCAATTAACACACCACCTGCATGCATACCGACATTACGCGCTATGCCTTCGACTTGTTGTGCTAAGTCTAGTAACTGCCTTACTTCTTCTTCATTTTGTTGACGTTCTGCGAGTTGCGGCTCTTCGCTCAATGCATCAGCAATGGTGACTAACTTACCTGGCTTAAAAGGAATGAGTTTAGAAATCCCATCGCAAAAGTTATAACCAAAATCGAGTACACG
>JBEDCU010000093.1:0-4562 GCA_041176585.1 Pseudomonadota bacterium | reverse complement strand
GGACAGCCACAATTGAGATTGATTTCATCATAGCCCCATTGCTCACCCAGCTTGGCGCTAGCAGCCAGATCAGCTGGATCACTGCCACCTAACTGCAAAGCGATGGGATGCTCTTCATCGCTGTAATCAAGATGGCGCGGGACATTCCCAAATAGCAAAGCACCGGTTGTCACCATTTCGGTATACAACCAAGTGTGTCGTGTGATTTGACGGTGAAACAAACGACAATGTCTATCAGTCCAGTCCATCATGGGAGCGACGGATAATCGGCGTGATGATAGTGATTTATTAAGTGCGCTCACAGCTTGAATTATTGATATTGATAGCAGTATTGTACCGGCTGTGAGATGTGCCGCCATTTTGCAGTACAGTGTGAAGTATTGTCTTATCCAGTGATGACTATGACTATCAATACCGATTATTTTTGGATGCCTTTTACGGCCAATCGCCAATTTAAAGCGCAGCCACGGCTAGTTGAACACGCAAAAGGTATGTATTACACCAGCACCGATGGGCGCCAAATTCTAGACGGCACTGCAGGCTTATGGTGCGTGAATGCAGGGCATGCTCATCCTCGCATTACCGAAGCAATTAGCAAACAAGCTGCTAGCTTAGATTTTGCGCCACCATTTCAAATGAGTCATCCGCTAGCTTTTAAAGCGGCTGAAGATCTTGCTGCGATGGCACCGAATGGATTAAATCGTGTATTTTTTTGCAATAGCGGTTCTGAAGCGGTGGATACTGCCCTGAAGATGGCACTGGCTTATCATCGCATGCGTGGAGACAGCTTGCGCACACGATTAATAGGACGGGAACGTGGTTACCATGGCGTAGGCTTTGGAGGTATTGCAGTCGGTGGCATTGCAGGTAATCGCAAACATTTTGGTCCTACATTACCTGGAGTGGATCACTTGCGTCATCCATTAGATATTTCTAAAAATGCTTTTTCACATGGACTGCCAGAACATGGTGCTGTACTTGCTGATGAATTCGAGCAGCGCCTTCTCGCTTTACATGATCCCACTACCATTGCTGCATTAATCATTGAACCTGTTCAAGGCTCAGCTGGTGTCATTCTTCCACCTAAAGGTTATCTAGAAAAATTACGTGCTGTCTGTGACAAGTATGGAATTTTGTTGATCTTTGATGAAGTCATTACAGGTTTTGGTCGATTAGGAACTGCTTTCGCTGCGGATTATTTTTCTATCAAGCCTGACATGATTTGCTGTGCTAAAGGTTTAACCAATGCCAGTGTTCCTATGGGTGCAGTGATTGCTAAGCAAGAGATCTATGACACCTTTATGCAAGCAGCACCAGCTGACTCCATAGAGTTTTATCATGGCTATACCTATAGTGCGCATCCTTTAGCTTGTGCAGCAGCGATAGCGTCATTATCAGTGTATGAAGATGAAAAATTATTTGAGCGCGCTACAAAGTTAGCACCTTATTTTGAAACAGCTGCACATAAGTTACGTGGATTACCGCATGTAAAAGACATACGTAATCTAGGTTTACTCTGCGGGATAGAATTAGAAACTAGACCTGGTAAACCTACTGCTCGTGCATATGAAGTTTTTACACAATGCTTTTGGCAAAAAAATGTATTGATCCGCACAACAGGTGACATCATTGCATTGTCGCCACCGTTAATCATCAATGAAGAACAAATTGATATGCTATTTAATGCAATAGCCGATGTGTTGCGTACCTTAGATTGATTGTGATTTTTTCATAGATAAGTATGTTTTTTTCGTACGAATACGCTGCGCTATTCGTACCTACACTCACTTACCACATACCTCGTAGGGACGATTAGCATAGCGTAATCGTCCGAAAAATTAATCATCCAAAAAATAAAAACGCCTGAGTAAACTCAGGCGTTTTAACTAATACTCAAAGCAATTACGCAGCTTCGCGTGATGCTTTTTTACGTTCATGCTCTTTCAAGTAGCGTTTACGTAAACGTATGCTTTTCGGCGTGATCTCTACCAATTCATCATCTTCAATAAATTCCACTGCATATTCCAATGACATTTGAATAGGTGGCACCAGACGCACTGCTTCATCCGTTCCTGAAGAACGTACGTTGGTCAGCTGTTTGCCTTTAATTGGATTCACAACTAAATCATTATCACGTGAATGTATGCCGATGATCATGCCTTCGTACAATGGATCGTTGTGGCTGACAAACATACGGCCACGATCTTGTAACTTCCAAAGTGCATACGCAACTGCAGCGCCATCATCTTGTGAAATCAATACACCATTACGACGACCAGCTAATTCGCCTTTGCTTGCGTCCACTGGACCATAGGCATCAAACACATGGCTCATTAAGCCAGTACCACGAGTTAAAGTCATGAACTCGCCTTGGAAACCAATCAGTCCACGTGCAGGGATACGATATTCCAAACGCACACGACCTTTACCATCTGGTTGCATATCTTGTAGGTCACCACGACGACGGCCTAATTCTTCCATCACACCGCCTTGATTCACTTCTTCTACATCCACGGTTAAATTTTCAAATGGCTCATGACGTACACCATCGACCATTTTGTAAACAACGCGTGGACGGGATACAGCGAGTTCATATCCTTCACGACGCATGTTTTCTAGCAAAATCGTGAGATGTAATTCACCACGACCAGATACTTCAAAAATCGTATCGTCACTAGTTGGCATCACACGTAGGGCAACGTTGGCTTTCAATTCACGTTCTAAACGTTCACGCAATTGACGGCTAGTAACAAACTTTCCTTCTCGACCTGCAAGTGGCGAGGTGTTCACCATGAAATTCATAGTCAAGGTCGGCTCATCGACTGTGAGCATAGGCAATGCTTCTGGTTTATCAGGCGCACAAATCGTGCTACCGATGCCGATATCTTCAATACCATTAATCAGAACGATATCGCCCGCGATTGCTTGATCGACTAATACACGATCTAAACCTTTAAAGTTCAGTACTTGATTGATACGTGCTTTGACTGGTGTTGAATCAGGACCATTCATGAACACAACATCTTGCATAGGCTTGATACGACCACGACTGATACGACCGATACCAATCTTGCCTACGTAAGTAGAATAATCGAGTGATGAAATTTGTAATTGCAATGGGCCTTCTAAATCATCATCACGCACCGGTACATGTTTGAGGACTGCATCAAACAAGGGATCCATGTTGCCATCACGTGTTTCTGAAACAAGACTTGCATAGCCATTTAATGCGGAGGCATACACAACAGGGAAATCTAATTGCTCTTCAGTTGCGCCCAACTTATCAAACAATTCGAAAGTTGCATTCACAACCCAATCAGGACGTGCGCCAGGACGATCAATTTTATTCACGACTACGATAGGCTTTAAACCTAGTGCGAGTGCTTTACGTGTGACGAAGCGGGTCTGAGGCATAGGACCTTCTACTGCATCAACTAACAACAACACTGAATCAACCATAGACAATACACGCTCTACTTCACCACCAAAGTCAGCATGGCCTGGGGTATCAACGATATTGATGTGAGTGCCTTTGTATTCGACCGCGCAGTTTTTTGCGAGAATCGTAATGCCACGCTCTTTTTCCAAGTCATTGGAATCCATAACGCGGCTATCAACTTGCTGGTTTTCACGGAAGGTTCCGGATTGTTTGAGCAATTGATCAACCAAAGTGGTTTTGCCATGGTCAACGTGAGCGATGATGGCGATATTTCTTAGTGCGCGAGGTGTATTCGACATAGTGAGCAGATCCAGCTAAACGTGATTTGGAAAACCCGAGATTGTAGCATGACAGCTTTGCTCGGAAATGAAAAAGCCTAGAATTTTCAAAGACTTGGGAAAAGATTTACTAATCGTTCAGGAGCCAAGACGGCGAATTCCTTTATCTGCCCCGTGCCTAACAACTGTGCGCCCGCGCCATACACTCTGACTCGCCCTTGATCGACAGGAAGAGCTACCCCTTCCTTACCAAGCGCCAGCCTTTGGCCATGCATGAATCTGGTAGCAAGTTGTTCATTTAATATTATTTTTGGGCAGTTTGTAATTAGGGCATCGACAGGCTTTAGATGTTGTTGCCTGTTATTTTCAGCATCTTCATTAAGTGCAGCATAAGTAATCGCCTCACTCACTTGCAAATTTGCTACTGCGATTCTGCGCAATTCGGATAAATGCGCACCACAACCCAATGCGCGCCCTATGTCTTCACCCAATGTACGTATATAAGTCCCTTTACTACAACTGACGTGTAAACGTAAAAATGGAGACTGATAGTCGAGAATGCTTAAGGTATGAATCGTGATGGCACGTGCTTCTCTTTCTAACGTAATACCTGCGCGTGCATATTCATACAAAGGTTTGCCATCGCGCTTAAGCGCTGAATACATAGGTGGGATTTGTTTTAACTCACCCATAAATTGCGGTAACAGCGCTTCTATTTGTTCGAGCTGTATATCAACAGGTTGACGTTCTAGCACTTCACCTTCGCTATCAGCACTCGTGGTGGTTACACCTAAATGCAACAGCGCTTCATAGGTTTTATCGGCATCGAGTAAGTCTTGCGCAAA
>JBEDCU010000092.1:0-3460 GCA_041176585.1 Pseudomonadota bacterium | reverse complement strand
TAAATACTCCCTAAGCATGATGAATAATGCTAAGAAATTCTCTAACTAATTGATTTAATTGAAGAAATTATTTTGCGCTGAGTTAATGCAAATAGGAAAAAACCTTTTGAATCAAGCACTTTGGGTGAAAGTCTTCAAGTTACTCACAAAGTTATCCACATAACCTGTGTAAAAACTCGGCTGAACGGCTGACCTGAGACTTATAGAAGACTGACGTCTTCGTATTCTGACTTGCCCGCCATAGGCTTAGCGGTTACAGTCTGCATCCAGTATTGTTCGCTCTTCTGGGGGTAAATTTGTTTGCGATTCTTCAGGCTGCAGGTTGGCCAATTTGGTTTTTATTATTGGCCTCAGTGATTGCTGTGACCATTATCGTTGAGCGTCTCTTGTATTTACGCAGAGATAAGATTTTGCCGCCTACCTTATTACCTGAGGTGATTAAGGTGACACACGGTGGTCGGATTGATGATGACGTGGTGACACAGCTTGCTCAAAACTCACCTTTAGGCGAAGTCTTAGCAGCTGGTTTACGAAATCTGCATGCGCCACGTGAAGTCATGAAAGAAGCCATAGAAGAAGCAGGTCGAGCAACCGCCCATCAATTAGAACGCTATCTGAGTGCACTGGGTACGGTGGCGACGCTATCACCACTACTAGGTTTGTTTGGCACTGTAGTGGGTATGATTGAATTATTTGGATCACAAAATGCAACCGGTGCTGATCCCACTCAACTAGCACATGGTATCTCTGTAGCGTTGTACAACACAGGTTTTGGTTTAGCAGTTGCTATGCCTTCGCTCGTGTTCTATCGATACTTTCGTGCCATAGTCGATGACTTCATGATAGAGATGGAACAGCAAGCAATTCGATTTGTTGATGTGGCCTTAGGTTCACGTTCTTGATGGTGCATCATGAATTTTCGTAAAGGTCATAAGCGCGAAGAACCAGAGATTAATCTGATTGCTTTTATTGATGTGTTGTTGGTGATTTTAATTTTTTTGATGATCTCCACCACGTACAGTAAATACGCAGCGCTTCAAATAACATTACCAAATTCTGAGTCTGAGCAAGCCGCTGCCGAGTCTCGTAGTATCAGTGTGGCTGTGGATGCGCAAGGACGATATGCAATCAATTATCGTGTCTTAGAAGGGCGTGATCCCGTTTCTTTAGCAGAGGAATTACGTCATGCTGCAAATGGGAATGCTGAGATGGTGGTTGAAATTTATGCAGATGCATTAACCAGTCATCAGTCAGTCATCAATGTGTTGGAAGCTGCACGTCTCGCTGGTTTGCCCAGAATTAGTTTTTCCGCACAAACCAATAAAAAACAAAAATAAGTCTAAGAGATGTTGGTCTTCTTATGTCATCACCACGTTCTGTAATTGAATCTGTATTGTTAACTGCTTGGCAGCGCCGCGGTGTGATTGCTTGTTTATTGTGGCCGCTATCTTTTATTTTCAACCTACTGATCGTCACACGCTTAGCGCTGTATGCGTTGGGGATTTTTCGCATCACTATCTTGCCGGTACCGGTTATCGTAGTGGGAAATATTTTCGTAGGTGGTACGGGTAAAACGCCGTTAGTGATTTGGATCATTCAACTACTGCAAGAGCAGGGTTGGAAACCTGCTGTTATTTCACGTGGTTATGGCTCCTCAGCTCAGCAAGTACGTGCTGTAGAAAAAAATAGCCACGCTAATGAAGTTGGTGATGAGCCCTTATTGATTGCGAAAAGAACGGGAGTTCCTGTTTTTATTGGTCGTGATCGCGCTGCTGCAGGTTTAGCTTTGTTGCAAGCACATCCTAATGTGAACATCATTATTTCTGACGACGGTTTACAGCATTATGCGTTAGGCAGAAATATAGAAATTCAACTCTCTGATTCACGCGGCAATGGCAATGGATGGTTGCTACCTGCTGGTCCATTGCGTGAACCTGCAACCAGACAAAGTGACTTTTATGTAGTCAATACATCGGAAGAAAGTGTAGGCGATGCGTATGCCATGCAACTCGTGCCAGTTGATGCAGAACGTTTATTAGATCGTACACAACGCAAATCATTACGTGATTTTTCTTTTGTGCAGTCAGTAGCAGCTGTTGCTGGTATAGGTCATCCGGAGCGCTTCTTTACTACGCTACGATCACATGGCATTAGCCTCACAACAACGCAAGCATTGCCAGATCATTTTGATTATGCAACTAATCCTTTTGCAGATATAGAAGCGAGTGCCATTCTTATTACAGAAAAGGATGCAGTAAAATGCATGCAACATAATGCAATCGCTAATGATGCACGACTATGGGTAGTGCCCGTACAAGCGCATGTCGATGCATCACTTGCAAAACACATACTGGAGAAATTGCATGGATAACCGCTTGATTGATATTTTAGTTTGCCCGCTTTGCAAAGGTCCGCTTCAACTCGATAAAGCAGCGCAAGAACTCATTTGTGCACCAGATCGACTAGCTTATCCCATACGTGATGGCATTCCCATTATGTGGGCTGAAGATGCACGTGATATGAATGCAGCGACTGATGCAGCTAGTGTACGAACCTAAGCTAATCGCTAAAGTTAATAGCGTCACGCAACTTCATTCACTTACATCCTACATGACATTTACCGTCATTATTCCAGCGCGTATGTCTTCTACGCGTTTACCTGGAAAACCATTAGTCGACATTGGCGGTAAACCTATGGTAGTGCGTGTTGCTGAGCGAGCTTTGTTATCAGGTGCACAGCATGTGGTGGTAGCAACCGATCATGCTGAGATCATGGCAGTTTGTCAGCAACATAACATTCAAGCAAGCATGACACGTGCAGACCATCCTTCGGGGACGGATCGTATTGCTGAGGTAGCAGCTGCAATGGGCTTGCCGGATGATGCAGTGATAGTCAATGTACAAGGCGATGAACCCTTAATTGAACCTAGCTTAATTCAAGCTTGTGCCGCATTAATCAATGCGGACGTGATGATGGCCACTGCTGCGCATCCTATTACGGAAATTGCTGAGGTATTTAATCCGAATGTGGTGAAAGTTGTATTGGATAAAAACGGTCGTGCCATGCTGTTTTCACGTGCGCCACTACCATGGCATAGAGATGGCTTTGCGGATTCAAAAGCAGCGCTGCCTAGTGGGTATGAAGCTTTGCGTCATATTGGACTGTATGCTTATCGTCAGCAGTTTTTACAAACGTATCCACGACTCACGCCCGCACCTTTAGAAAATAGCGAAGCACTCGAACAATTGCGTGTGCTTTGGCATGGTTATCCTATTGCTGTGCATGTGACGCATGAAGCTCCGCACGCAGGGGTGGATACACCCGAAGATTTAATTAGAGTGCAGAGTTTTTTTCAACCATAACTTTTTCTTGCGATTCGACTCGCGAACACTTCTCAATTTGCATGAAATAAATTGAGTAAGTTCAAACAGCCCACCTTCATCCAAAAATTGTATTTAT
>JBEDCU010000091.1:0-4771 GCA_041176585.1 Pseudomonadota bacterium | reverse complement strand
GCTGATCGCTTCTCTGTTGGCTTTGGCTTTGGCTGCTTGCGGTAAAAAAGAAGAAGCTGCTGCTCCTGCACCAGCTCCTGCAGCTGAAGCTCCAGCTGCTGCTCCTGCTGCTCCAGCTGCTGCTGAAGCTCCAGCTGCTGCCCCTGCTGCTCCAGCTGCTGAAGAGAAGAAGTAATCTTCAGCTTCAAATCAAAAAAGCCGCCCTCGGGCGGCTTTTTTGTTTCTGCATGCGGGTATTGTTGAATGATACCTAGACAAACTTAGCTAACATTCTTAAGCACACTTAAGCGCACGCTAACCAATCAAAGCCCTGCTCCTGACAAGCAATCAACACTTCGACATCTTCTTCACCAACAACTGCTTCAATCGCTGAACGTGCTAGTTCAGGTGTATTGTTTTGTTGAGATAAATGCGCACCCACCACCTTGTTCAACCGGCTACGATCCACAGCATCTAAAATCTGTGAGGCATGATCATTCGAAAGATGACCATAAGGGCCACTGATACGAGACTTCAAAGAATGAGGATAAGAAGAGTCCGCCAACATCTGGCTATCATGATTACATTCCAACAGCAGCGCATCACACAGCCCCAAGGTAGCCACGACATGCGGCGTCGGCATGCCGACATCAGTTAACACACCCAATCGCCTTAGACCGTCGCTTGCAACGAATTGCAGCGGCTCGCGTGCATCATGCGGCACTGTGTAAGGTTGCAGTGTTAACTCACCGATTATGAAGGATGCATTATCGCGACAAAGACGAATATCAACTCCGTCAGATTGCGTGATCACCGCTTGCAAAGTGCCGTAGCTAATCCAGACCGGAATGGCGTAACGACGCGCGAGTTTAAAGACGCCACCGACATGATCAGAATGCTCATGGGTGACCAGAATACCTGCAAGAGTGGAAGGATCGCACTGCAGACGCTGTAAGCGGCGCTCGGTTTCTTTTAAACCGAAGCCGCAATCGAGCATGACGGTAGTGTTACCTGAGGAAGACGAAATCAGGAGCGCATTACCTTCGCTCCCGCTTCCCAAACTAGCAAATCTCACCTAAGCACCTGCTTAGGCTGCACAGACTGGAACTTCACTTCAGTTGTTCATTGAGCAGTGAAAGTATGCGTGTTGCATTGTCTGCTGAAGTGACATTACCTTTGTCATCCGTGACGCTAACACGCGTGGTGCTGCCGGTTTCTTTGACAGCGATGCGATAACGTACAGCAGTTTTTTTGTCGTCTTTCGAACTACCAAACCATTTTGAGAAAAAGCCTGGTTCGCTAGATTTGTTTTGTGCATCATTTGCTTGATCCACATAACGCACAAAATACAGACCACGACTACGGTCACGATCTTCTACCGTAAAGCCGACTCGATCAAGTGCTAAACCTACACGACGCCATGCACGATCAAAGCCTTCTTCAATTTTTACAAATGATCCAGCCTGATCTTTTTCAATTTGTGCTTTTGGTCGCTCTGGTTTTGCAGAGGCCAAAGCAGCTTTCGCGACTTTTTGATCTGTGCCCAACCTTGCCATCAAACGACCCAAGAACTCTGCCTCTAACTCTGGATCGGAAGCACGTGCCGTCCACATGGTGCGTTCTTTCATTTGACCAGTGAATACTTCTTGCGCGCCACGATGGCTAATGAAAATTTCTGTGCTGCCGTCTGCATTGCGTTCCAGACGTGTGCGGAATTTGTCACGCTCACCGGTGGAATACAGAGAATCTAATACTTTGCCTATGGTGTTACGAATAACGTCTTGTGGGATTTTGGCGCGGTTTTCAGCCCAATCGGTTTCCATCACACCTGCATCAGGTACTTCAGATGCAATCAAAAATCCAGACTCTTGCCAGAATTCTTTCACGCGTGGCCACAGTACTTCAGGAGATTGTTTGACGACCAACCAACGCTGGGTACCGGCACGTTCGACGCGAATTTCTTTACCAGAGACAGGTGCAGCTACTTCTGGTGTCGCACTCGAACCCGTATTGACGCCACGTTGCGCGTTGTAATTGGAAGCAGTGGCTGAACCACGCTTGCTATCAGGGATATCGTAACGATTATCACCTTTCATTTGAGTCAGATCAGGCGGGACTTCGAGTCCGCCTTTTTTGCTGGCTGGGGTGGCGCTCTTGTAATCGATTTTATCGGGCTCTAGCATGTCGCTAACACTGCTACAGCCTGTGACCCCCGCTAGAAGACAGGCAATAGCGATAAAACGAAATGGGAAAGAAGCTTGCCTGGTCGAACTCTGAAAGGTTGTGGTCATATCAAAACGAAAACATTCGAGGTAAATTAAACGACTCATTGTAATACACCGGCTTCACGCAGGGCAGCACGCACGGTCTCATGATAAGACTCAGCCATATTCACCAAAGGTAAACGTATTCCGGCTGGTATCTTACCCATCTGCGTTAAAGCCCATTTGACCGGCACAGGATTAGGTTCTACAAATAATTTGTTATGCAAAGGGATGAGACGATTATTAATCACAATCGCTTCAGTCACATGTCCTGCAATTGCGGCTGCACATAGCTCATGCATGGCGCGTGGTGCGACATTGGCGGTGACTGAGATGTTGCCCTTGGCACCACAGAACATCAAGGCCATCGCCGTTGCATCATCGCCAGAATAGATCGCGAAAGAAGAAGGTACTAAACGTAGTAATTCTGAACCTCGGCCTATGTTGCCAGTTGCATCCTTCACACCCGCAATACCAGGCACTGCAGCAAGTTTGGCTATGGTTTCATTGCTCATGTCAGCCACAGTACGGCCGGGCACGTTATAGAGAATGACGGGTAGATCAACTGATTCAGCGATTTTCTTAAAATGCTGAAACATGCCTTCTTGTGTAGGACGATTGTAGTAAGGCACAACCTGTAAAGAGGCATCAGCACCCACACTTTTTGCAAACTGGGTTAATTCAATGGCTTCAGCGGTTGAGTTGCCACCCGTACCCGCTATCACAGGAATACGACCTGCAACATGCGCCACGGTGGATTTAATCAACTCGCAATGCTCTTCCACGCTGACAGTAGGCGATTCGCCCGTTGTACCAACAATGACGATGCCGTCAGTTCCTTCTGCGATATGCCAATCGAGAAGTTGATGCAGAGTCGGCATATCCAGACTGCCGTCTTCATGCATAGGGGTGACTATCGCAACTATGCTGCCCTTGATCATGTTTGTGCCATCACAAAAAATCGAAAGCGTGATTGTAGCGGATAGCCATGCCAGACGGCACATCTGATGGCATAGTTTTTATAAGAATAAGATGCAAAGGACTCTGGCCGCAGCAATCTCAAGGTTCATTCCAAACTGAGCTGTTGGACTGAGAAATTCTCGCTATGCTTGATCGCGCAAATTCGTTGCACCATAGCCGGCTTGGGATGGCTGACATAGCCATCTTCAAACGCCAACACATGAAAACCCTGTGCTGCATGAAGAATGGCAGACAATTCACCGTGAGCGAGTAAAAAATCTGGATTCGAAGGTTTGCCGAATTGCGCATTACCCTCGGCGAAGGTTTCATAGATCAAAACCCCACCAGGGGCAAGGCTGTCCAACATGGCAGGAAATAATGGGCGATGCAAATAGTTGGTCACCACAATGCCTGCAAAACGATGCGAGGCAAAAGGCCAGTTTGCATGCTGACTTGCTGTTTCAGTCTCTAGATCGCACTCAATGCAGGTAATTGAAGGATGTTGAATTGTTGCCAGTACAGCAGCATCACGATCACAAGCTAATACTTTGTATCCCAATTCTGCAAGCAGGCGCGCATGACGTCCACCACCACTGGCACAGTCCAGTACTAAGCCTTGCGGAATATGGGAAGCAAAACGCTGTACCCAAGCAGAGGCTTGCACTTGGCTTAAGTGAGATGTCATAGCAAGCAAATTAGTTGTAAGACAAGCCCATTTCTTCACGCACATCACGCATGGTTTCTTGCGCATGTTTACGTGCTTGATCACAGCCATCTGCAACAATTGCACGCACTAATGAAGGATCATCGAGATACTGTTGTGCACGCTCTCGCATAGGTTCTTGTTCTTTTAAAATAGCATCCACGATAGGTTGTTTACATTCTAAACAACCTATACCTGCAGATTTACATCCTTTTACCACCCAGTGTTTTGTTGCTGTGTCCGAATACACTGTGTGAAATTGCCAAACTGGGCATTTTTCAGGATCACCTGCATCAGTGCGACGCACACGAGCAGGATCAGTCGGCATGGTGCGCACTTTCTTAGTCACCGTTTCCGTATCGTCACGCAACGCAATTGTGTTGCCATAGCTCTTAGACATTTTCTGTCCATCTAAGCCAGGTAAGCGTGATGCTTCCGTGAGCAAGGCTTGTGGTTCAACCAGAATCAGTTTACGACTACCTTCTAAATAACCAAATAATCTTTCTCTATCGCTCATAGAGAGATTTTGCGCATCATCGAGCAAAGCTTTGGCCTGTTCAAGCGCATCATCTTTGCCCTGCTCTTGATATTCCGTGCGCAATTCGTTGTACAGCTTGGCTCTTTTAGAGCCTAGCTTTTTCACTGCTTCACGCGCTTTCTCTTCGAAATTCTTTTCACGTCCATACAGATGATTAAAGCGACGTGCAATTTCACGCATCATTTCTACGTGCGGTACTTGATCTTCACCAACTGGCACCATACTAGCGCGATAAATTAAAACATCGGCTGCTTGTAATAAGGGATAGCCAAGAAAACCGTAAGTCGCAAGATCACGATCAGCAAGTTTTTCTTGTTGATCTTTATA
>JBEDCU010000090.1:0-3929 GCA_041176585.1 Pseudomonadota bacterium | reverse complement strand
ATATGGGGACGTGGCACATTTTGTGGTTGGTTATGTCCGTTTGGCGCATTTCAAGAATTAGTGAGTAAGTCTATGCGCTTCATAGGTTTACGCCATAAGCGCTTACGACCTAGCATTGATCGCAAATTGAAATGGATTAAATATGTTTTGCTCGTGAGTTTATTGAGCATGCTGTTTATCTCGCCTTCAACCACTGAAATTGGCGTAGAAGTAGAGCCATTTAAAACAGCGATTAGTTTATATTTTGTGCGTGATTGGCCGTATGTGTTGTGGGCGGTGACTTGTTTAAGTTTAAGCGTGGTGGTGTATCGCGGTTATTGTCGTTATATCTGTCCACTTGGTGCTGCATTAGCTGCATTTAATCCATTAAGAAAATGGGGTTGGATTGCACGTCGCGCTGAATGTGGAACACCCTGTCAGACTTGCCGTAGTCGTTGTGATTATCAAGCGATAGATCAAGTAGGTCAGATCGCTTATAGCGAATGTTTTCAATGTATGGACTGTGTTGCAATTTATCAGGATAAAAAGCAATGCCTGCCTTTAGTCAAAGAAATTAAGCGCCAACATATTGTGATTCAAATTCATGCAGTGACGGGTAATTTATAAAACGAATAGACTAGCTCTAGCTAGTCCATGTTAACTGATAGGGTGCATTATGAAAAAACTTTTGCTAGCAGTGATCATGTTGTTTTCCAGTTCTGCTTATGCTGAGTGGAAGATGATTGATTTTAATGATGAGGCGGCTTTTTATTTAGAAGATTTTTTCGCTACTGGCGGTAGTCCTCTTATTTGGCAATTGATCGATTATAAAAATCCAAATAAATTTGGCAATCTCTCTGCAAAAATTTTATGGGAAATGGATTGTGGGAAGCGTGTAATGAGACGTTTAATGTTTAGTTCGCATCCTCACAGAATGGGTATAGGTGAGGCGACTGTGATGGATAAAGAGGCGACTGAGTGGGAAAAGCCAGCGCTGGACTCTCCACAAGAATCAATTTTTATTCTTGCTTGCCGCATTGATCCTAATGCTGGTCCAAAAACATAAATAAAACCCGATTAAGACTTAATCAAGGCTGAATTAATACTTAACTGAGATTGAAGCACGACTGCAAATGTATGCTGGATTATGAAGGTCGATGTTGTTAATTAAATTATATGTTTCATTTAATCAGGCTGAATTTTTTTAATGCCCACGAAATAAGTGGGCATTTTTTTCATTAAGACGGATAGAATGCGTGCTTTGCTTTAAAGCAATTGATTCAATTAGCGGTGTGAGGAGTACATTCTTTTGAAAATAAAGTTTCCGCAGTTATTACTAAGCGGTTCACATAAAAAGATAGAGCCCATATTTTTTGAGTGGTTCACTTTAGTTGGTCTGTTTGTGTTTGCAGGTTGGTTACTAGGCATACGCGGTGTGTGGCGTCTATTGCTGCAATCGGATCCAACTGGTATCACCATGGTGATCTTGTTGATTTTTGTGATTGCCACGATCTGGTGTGGTAACCGTAGTCGCACATTACATTTGCAACGTCACATGATGGAGCAAGCGATTGCAAATCCAAATGATCCTAAGTCGGCTGACAGTTGGGCGGCAGAGTATTGGGATGGCTTACGTGCCAATCCTGTTGATGGGTCTGCTCCTATGGATGTGTTGTCAGAAAAAACCCATGGTGCTCACGGCACCGCTTGGTGGGTGAATGGTTTGCAATTAAAGCTAGGTTTATTGGGCAAAGTCATAGGCTTTTCTATGTTGGCTATGCAAATCGGTAATATGCAAAGTTTTGATCAATCCCAAGCACAAGAAATGTTGCGTGATTTGACTTCTGGTCTTGGTGTGGCCTTACTCACCACCATGGTGGGATTAGTCGCCAACATCTTATTAGGTTTGCAGTTAACCCGTCTTGATCGCTATGCCGATGAATTTCTCGCGCAGGCGCAAAGCCATGGTTTGTGGATCAAGGGTTAAGGGCGAGCGAGTGTTATGAGAAAGCGTAAACGCTCAGGCGAGAGTGAAGTTGATCCTATGTATGACATGTTGTTTAACATGTTAATTGCTTTCGTTTTTTGCTTCATCATCGCGTTTTTATCGATTAATCCTAAAGCGCAGAAGTCCGGTGATATACCTGCTAAAGCAGAATTTATTGTTACCCTGTCGTGGCCAGATAATGACCCCAATGATTTAGATTTATGGGCTCAAGGTCCTTCTGGTGAAGTGGTGTGGTTTCGTAATCGTGAAGCGGGCTTAATGTATTTGGATCGCGATGATAGAGGTAATGCGAATAACACCATTATGGTGAATGGTAAAAAAATTATTAATCCATTGCGCCAAGAAGTGATAACCATACGCAGCATCATTCCAGGTGAATATGTCGCTAATGTTCATTATTACGAAACTAAAGATATTGATGCGAATGACCCTAAAGCTGGTCAGCCAGTAGAAGCAACACTGACCGTCATTAAGGTGAATCCTAAAGCTGAAATCGTATATTACGGTCAAGCTACTTTAGAAGGCCGCGGTAAAGAAGCCACTATGCTCAGATTTTCTGTGACACCCGATGGTGGTGTAACGAATGTAAACACTATTCCCAAATCTCTCGTGAACGCTATTTAATATGACGCTGACTCTGATTATTTCATTTGCACTTTTTGTATTTTTATTTGCGCTAGCAATTGTTTTTTCACGCTGGCCTGCTTGGTTAAAAGCGATATTAACTGCGGGTGTGTGCGCATTTTATTTCTTTGGTTATCACTCCATTTATAGCTTATTAGGCATTCCCAGTTCAGATGCTCTACCTGAGCGTTTCTTGTTAATCGCTGCAGTGGTTGATGAACCGACTCCTAAGCATGCAGGAGCGGTATATATGTGGGTGACACCGATTGGTGAGGGTAAAGATCAATTAGAACCTAGAGCTTATAAGTTGCCTTATTCACGTCCTGTGCATGAAAGAATTATTGATGGTTTGAAAAAAGGTAAACAAGGTGTGAGTCAGATGGGTACTGCAGAAGTGAAATCTGGCAATGGCACAGGTTCTAGCTGGATTAATCCTGGTAATGATGAACAGGAAATCAAGATTCAAGATTTACCAGCGCCACAGGCACCGGAAAAATAATATGCGTTATTCCGCCATTCTATTGTTGTGCTCCGTATTGCTTGCAGCTTGCGATGTGCCTGAGCGTGAAAATAAATTCTTTCCTTTAGCCGAAGGTAAGAGCTGGACCTACGCCGTTGAAACCGCGTTCGATGAACCCGAGCCCCGAACGGATAAATCAAAACTCACTATTACCAACATGGGACGGAGTGATTTTGATGGTAAAGAAACTTGGCGTAGGCGTAGCGATACTGGTAATGAATACTGGTTGCGTACAGACGAAAAAGGGGTGTATCGCGTAGCAAGTAAAAATGCCACATCAAAGAAATCTTATTTGGACGCAAATATTCGTACCGTTATTCCTGCAAATTTAGCCAAAGAAGAAAAATGGGCGGTTTCCACAGTGCCGTATTTTTTACGGCGTCGTAATGAGTGGCCACCTGAGTTTAAATATGTAGATAAATATCGGGATGTCACGATGAATTTCGCCATTGAAGCGATGAATCAAACGGTGACTGTGCCTGCTGGTAAATTCACAGGTTGTTTATTCATAGTCGGACGTGCAGAGATTAATCTTTGGGTAGAAAGTGCAAATACGTATAAAGATATGCCGATGATTACGCGCGAATGGTATTGCCCTGAGGTGGGATTAGTGCAATTAGAACGCGAAGAGCCGACCACGGCGCGGTTCTTTCAAGGTGGTGTGATGCGTATGAAGTTGATTCAGTTTAATTAAATTAAAAATACAATTAAAGCTGCATTACGACACAAATAAATTGAAAAATTATTTAATAAAGTTAATTAAATGAAAATAAAAAAGATAGTAATTAATTTTTATTC
>JBEDCU010000089.1:0-10302 GCA_041176585.1 Pseudomonadota bacterium | reverse complement strand
CCCTTCATATCAGAAGTGCTGCAAGCAATACCGATTGCAGTCAGCGTCGGAGCAGCAAGACTAGGTCCTTCAGAAGCTTTTGCTTTCACCGTGTAGTCTTGGTAGGCAGGTATACCTACCGCAGCCAAGAGGCCGATAATCGCAACTACGATCATAAGTTCAATTAGAGTAAAGCCACCATGTTGAGGGCGCGCTTGCTTATATCGATAAGATAAATTCATCTCATATTCCTGTCATAGAAAGTTTGATTTAGATTGATCCACGGTGTTGCGGATCTGGGCGAAATGGCAAACTTCATGCCAAGAGAAATATGAGCTTTAAAACAGCTCTGAATTTTTTGAGCAGCGAGATCAGTGCGTGTGAAACAAGAATTTAAAAAATCACTACTAGCCTTAAACTCTGTCAAGTCGAGCTAATTAGCTGAAAAGTTTGAAAAGGTGTTGATGCAAATTAGCAAAGCACTTGAACCATTAAAAGTGAAGATCATTCTGATTCATACAGCATGCTATATATTCGACATTCAATTATTGTCATAGTCTGACAATTTTCGTCAGTTAATGACAAAAAGAATACTAGAGTCCTCAGCATGCAATAGTCTTATGAACTGGGGACAGAGGAAATAAAAAATATCTCAAAAGCAAGAAAATCAGGCTTAGCTGCTAGAATAGCTTGTTGGAAAGTCAGCCAGTAACAAGGCCTAGCTTTATATAAATAGCTTGGCAGTCACTGATCAGATTGTTGGTGTGCGATACGTAAAAAAGCCTGTGCTTAAAAATTAAACGACTATGTGGTTTCGACAAAAAAACGCTTGGCAACAAAATAAAGATCAACAACGAGGTTGGCTATTCTCTAAAGCGCCTTGGTTGTTGGTGATTGCTTTACTCGCTAGTGCGGTATTTTTTTTCTGGGATGACAATATTTTTGTCTCGCTCAGAAAATTTTTGTGGTTAGGATTAGCCATAGTTTTACTTTTAATACTGTATAAAAATCGTACTAAAAAGAGTAGCTGGAGTAATGATGATCTTGTGTTTGAACCCAAGTTATCGCGCCCAGTATCCAGCATGGAGCAAGAGTTAGAGTGGAAATGGACTAACCATCCTTTGATTCGATTTCCATTAGCCTTTGCTCTCATACCTCTAATTTATTGGGTCTTAGTGATCCATAAAATGAAATTACCAGGTTCATGGTTAGTCGGTATTGCAGTCTTTATACTCATTACCATTTGGACTTGGCATGAGCCTTTAATACTCATGCTCTTAGTGGCTACGGGTGTAGGCTTGTTATATATAACTGGTTGGGTGATACATAATTTAGAGCTAACTGAAATAGTGGGACTGCTGTGCGTCATCGCGTTCCTGATTTTTATCGCTGTGAAAGAACTAAAAAAACGCAACATCATTCGATAGCATATCTATGAAAAAAATTCCCGGCGTGAATGGCGATTGGATACCCGTAACCAGAGAAGAAAGAATGGAGGGAGTCGGTTTGCCCACTGCTATTACATTGGGTACACCGTTAGCAGTGCATACCGCCTTAGCTATCGATCCGAATCAGGGTAAATTAACTTGGTTAGCTATATTGTGTTTTTGGATGTATGGATTTTTATTTTGGGTCACAGCGATTGCGACACAAATGTTTAGACGTAAGCGTTGGGAATGGACACCTGAAGCGTTGGAAGAACAAAGAATGTTCGATCCTCATATTGATAGCAAAGCATTTTGGGCGCATTGGTGGGTACGCTTCCCTATAGGCTTGCTGTTTATGAGTATAGGAATGTACGCTTTTTTACTGGATGATTTTATTTTGCAGTGGATTAGTGTTTTATTTTTACTCTTAGGCTTTGTGGTTCCGTTTGTATTTATGGTGGAGTTAGCTTTACTACCTTTATCGATGGTGGTGGTGTTAGCACTGCTAGGTGTAGTGGAGTTACTGCCATTGCCATTAATCGTCATGTTTAGTATTGCTGGCATGCTGGTGATTGTGGTGGTAGCGCAAAAACAAAGCGCCATGCTGCCTAAGAAAATCAAGAAAATTAAAAAGCCTGAACCTGCAAAAACATCGACTGCAGATGCAGCAGCACCTGCGGCCGCCGCAGCTGCAACTGAAACAGCAGAAGCAGCAGGCGATGCAGCTGCAACATCAGAGGCACCATCAGAGAATGCGGGTGAAGAGCAAGCTGCTGATGCAGCTAGTGCTGAGGCAAACAAAGAAAAGGAAGAAGAGAAAAACGAAGAGACTGAAAAGAAGTCTTAAGAGTTTTATGTTCAGAGAAGAAGCTGCACTGAAGCTGAACAGAAGCTGAAAAAATGGTGCCTCGGGACGGAATCGAACCGTCACTCCTTTCGGAACCGGATTTTGAGTCCGGCGCGTCTACCAGTTCCACCACCGAGGCAAGAGCGGGATTCTACCAGAATCTCGCATCTGCTTCGTCTTTGTTGAATTGAATATTCAAGTATTACTACTGCATGTGTTGGCCGCCATTGATAGCAATGTTGGCGCCAGTTAAAAATGCAGCTTCATCAGAAGCGAGATAAGCCACTAGTCCTGCGACTTCTTCAGGCTTACCTAAACGACCCATAGGAATTTGCGGAATGATTTTTGAATCCAAGACTTCTTCAGGAATCGCGAGCACCATTTGTGTGCCTATGTAGCCAGGTGAAATCGTATTCACGGTCACACCTTTTTTTGCGACTTCTAATGCTAAGGCTTTGCTAAAACCATGCATACCCGCTTTGGCAGCGGAATAGTTAGTCTGTCCGAAAGCACCTTTTTGTCCATTGATAGAGGAGATGTTAATCACACGTCCCCAACCACGATCTGTCATGCCATCACAAACAGGTTTAGTCATATTAAAGATGGAATCAAGATTAGTGCTAATCACAGCATCCCAATTTGTTTTATCCATCTTCTTGAATGTCATGTCACGTGTAATGCCGGCGTTATTCACCAAAACATCAACCGGACCCATGTCTTTAGTGATTTGGTCTATACATGCTTGTGCTGATTCAAGGTTGGTGACATCACAAGGATAAGCACGGAATTCATAACCCTTACTTTTCATATCTGCTAACCATGTCGCTACTTTGGTATTTCCAGGTGAATAAGTGGTTGCTACTTGATAGCCCATCTTAGCCATTTTGATGCAGATGGCTTCCCCTAATCCGCCCATTCCCCCAGTGACTAACGTGACTCTGCTCATATTGGCTCCTTTTATTTATTTATAGTTGATTACTGCAACTTACCTGACTGACTTTGATATTAACGTTCAATAGCAAGCGCTACTCCCATACCGCCCCCTATACATAAACTGGCTAAACCGCGTTTAGCATCGCGTCGAATTAATTCATGAATCAAGGTGACAAGAATGCGGCAACCTGAAGCACCAATAGGATGTCCAATTGCAATCGCACCACCGTTGACATTGATTTTCGAGGTATCCCAACCCATTTCTTTATTGACTGCAATCGCTTGAGCAGCAAAGGCTTCATTAATTTCCATTAAATCTAAATCCTTATGCATCCATCCTGCTTTTTTCAAACAGAGCTGACTCGCTGATACGGGTCCCATACCCATAATGGCAGGATCTAAACCAGAAGAAGCATAGGCTTTGATTTTTACTAGTGGTGTTAATCCTAGTTGTTTTGCTTTACTGGCAGACATCATGATGACTGCTGCAGCACCATCATTAATGCCGGATGCATTGCCTGCAGTAACAGTACCTTCTTTATCAAACGCAGGACGCAAGACTGATAAAGCTTCTGCTGTGGTGCCCGCTTTAATATATTCATCGCTATCAAAAATTACACTGCCTTTTTTATCTTTGATCTCTAATGGCAGAATTTCATCTTTAAATTTACCTTGTTGCTGAGCAGCTGCGGCTTTGTTTTGTGAGGCAGCAGCAAAGTCATCTTGCTCTGTGCGAGAGATGTGAAATTTTTTCGCGACATTCTCTGCAGTCACGCCCATGTGATAGTGGTTATAAGCATCCCATAATCCATCTGTAATCATGGTGTCGACTAACTTCGCATCACCCATACGAAAACCTTCGCGTGAATGATTCAACACATGCGGTGAAGCACTCATATTTTCTTGACCACCAGCGATAATAATTTCTGCATCACCGCACGCTATCGCTTGTGCAGCTAGATGCGTGGCTTTTAATCCGCTGCCACATACTTTATTGATTGTAAAAGCTGGAATGGCATTCGATAGACCTGCTTTAATTACAGCTTGTCGTGCTGGATTTTGACCGCAACCTGCAGTCAAGACTTGACCTAAGATGACTTCATTAATGAGATGAGGATCAAACCCAGCTTGTGACACCAATCCTTTGATGACATGTGCACCGAGATCGGCTGCAGAGTGTTTTTTGAGTGAACCACTAAATTTACCAACAGCGGTTCTACCTGCTGCGACTATGACGACTTCTTCCATATGTGCTCCGTATGTGTTCCACTTTTTTTGCGGAATCGTTGTAAAAATTTTTTTAACAATTGCGAAGCGCCACATTCTAGTGAGGCCGATAAGACTGAAATTGAGCTTGATCAAAATCACACGCAAGGCCGTCATACATTCATCTACAAATTAGAACCAGTGAGTCAACATACTGAGCCTAGGCACGAAAATACAGATGCATGCCTAATGATCATAGCGTGCTAATTTCGCCTTGGGTAAGAAATTTTCGGATGAGAAAGCGTTCGATTAACGCTTAAGACTAAGAAATTATCAAATCTCTATGATTTAGAACGATAGATGTAAATCTAACTGGACAACTTACGAACGCTAAGCTGACGACGACTTAATGCTTTAGTAAGAATTTTATAAGTGTCGAGGTCAAAGGCAGGATGGTTGGGTGAATTTTCTAATAAAGACCAGACCACATCTTCAGTCTGAGCGGTACCTAAGTAACACCAATTATTCACGACATGTATGTCTGTTTTTTCGTTGGCGCCTTTTTCTATCAATCCCACTGCGCCACCATATGGCCACGTCTCGATGCGTAAACTAGATAACGCAGCTTCTAGTCTTGCATGATGTAAGGCGCTGGGTTCTTTGCCTACGCAAGCGCCTTTGCATCGATGTAATTGCATGGCGAAACAAGGATGGGTATTAGTTGATCTCGATTCCAGTCCTAGCATCGCTAAACATAATTGATGTGTTTCAGCGAGTTCACGCAAAACATTTTCTGCTTTTCTTTTAGAGCTAAATAATCCACATAAGTTTTGTGCACGTCCAAAATCTTCATCTCTAGCCATCACCAATCTAGGTGCAGAATCAGACAGCAACTGCCAAG
Organism: Pseudomonadota bacterium; assembly: GCA_041176585.1. Taxonomy (GTDB): domain Bacteria; phylum Pseudomonadota; class Gammaproteobacteria; order Burkholderiales; family Burkholderiaceae_D; genus Pernthalerella. The sequence continues at coordinate 5,009 of JBEDCU010000089.1, read as the reverse complement.
CACATAAACTTCTTTTTTGGCGTAACTGTTGATTATGTATAGGTTGTAATGCTTTGATAGCTTGCGCTTCTAAGAGTAGCGCACCAATTTCGCCTGCAGTCTCACGCCATTCAATATGATGTACTTGTTGAGACAAGCGCATTTCTTTATAAAACTTATGATCCGCAGAAAAATGCGATAACACACGCTTACGTAATTGCACGCTCTTACCAACATAGAGTGGAATCTTGTTTTCACCGTAAAAATAATAGACCCCTGGTGTATCAGGGCAATCATCTAAAGCATGTTGATCAAGATGTGCGGGTAGAGATGGTGTTTGTAGTAATGAAGTTAGCGTGCTTTGTAAAGTTTCATCAGTGATTTGCGCTGGAAGTTTTTGCCAGAATTGCCAAATTAAATCTGCATCAGCCAGCGCGCGATGACGTCCGTTAGCAATTAATCCATGTCGTTCTATCAGTACATCAAGATTATGTCGTCGTTCTTCAGGATATAAAGCGCGTGATAATTTAACGGTACACAGCACATCAACACGCAAGTTATAACCTGCTGCTTTAAACGCATTTCTTAAAAAGCCATGATCAAAGCGTGCATTGTGCGCAATAAAAAGTGCACCATCGAGTTTTGCAAATAAGTCAGCAGCTAAAGTAGAAAATTCTGGCGCGTCTTGCACCATTTCATTCGTAATGCCAGTCAGACCTTGAATGAAAGCAGGAATCGAAGTTGCAGGCTTGACTAAACTAGCCCAATGTTGTGCTTGTCCTTCTTGATCGACTTCAACCAAACCAATTTCAGTGATGTGGTCGATCGCAGGATTTGCGCCCGTTGTTTCTAGATCAATGAAAACGAGTTTGGAATAATTCATACGAAAAAAGCGAGAGCGCTTAAGATGAAAATAATAGCGCTCTGAAATTTAGCTGAGCATGCAAAGCAGTGGCCTTGCATGTTTATTTACTCGTCCAACTATCTTTGAGTGTGGTGATGCGATTGAATACAGGTTTGCCTGCTGTTGAGTCAACGCGATCCGCAACAAAATAACCATGTCGTTCAAACTGAAATTTTTCATCAGACTTCGCTAGATCTGCGCCCGATTCCAAATAAGCAGTCACGACTGTTTTTGAATCCGCATTCAATGCTTGTTTAAAATCTTTACCACCTGCATCAGGGTGTGCATCAGTGAATAAACGATCATAGAGTCTGACTTCAGCTTCTATAGCATGCGCAGCAGAGACCCAATGTATGTTGCCTTTTACTTTGTAATTCGCTGAGCCTTCTGTGCCGCTCTTACTGTCTGCGAAATAATTGCAATGCACGGCAATCACATTGCCATTCGCATCTTTGTCGCAGCCTGTGCATTCAATCACAAAGCCATAACGCAGTCGGACTTTATTGCCAGGGAAAAGACGGAAGTAACCTTTACTTGGCACTTCCATAAAATCTTCTGCTTCTATCCATAGTTCACGACTGAGTTTGAAATGTCGATTGCCACGTTCAGGATGATGGGGATGAACCGGTGCTGTGCAATCTTCACTTGCTGTGTCAGAAAAATTATCAATGATCAGTTTGAGTGGATTAAGCACAGCAACTAAACGTGCTGCTTTAGGATCAAGATCATCACGTAGTGCACCTTCTAGCGTGCTCATATCTATCCAGCTATCTGCTTTTGCGACACCTATACGTTCTGCAAAAAGTTGAATCGCTTCTGGTGTATAACCACGACGACGTATGCCCACAATAGTAGGCATACGTGGATCATCCCAACCATCGACTATGTTTTCTTCAACGAGTTGTAAGAGTTTGCGTTTACTTGTAATTGCATAAGTCAGATTGAGTCGTGCAAATTCATATTGATGCGGCAGTGGTTTTTTGAAAAATCCACCTACAGTTAAACGTTCCAGTATCCAATCATAAAAAGGCCTATGATCTTGAAACTCTAAAGTACAAAAAGAATGCGTGATATTTTCTAAGGCATCAGAAATCGGATGCGTGTAGTCATACATAGGATAAATGCACCACTTATCACCAGTCCGATGATGATGCGCATGACGAATACGATAAATCGCAGGATCACGCATATTCATGTTTGGTGATGCCATATCGATTTTTGCGCGCACGATATGTTCACCATCTTTAAATTCACCGGCTTTCATGCCTCTAAATAAAGCGAGTGATTCTTCAGCAGGGCGATCGCGGAATGGTGAATTTTTACCGGGCTCACTAAAACTACCGCGGTTCGCTGCCATGTCATCGGCACTTTGGCTGTCTACATAAGCATGACCTGCAGTGATCAACCATTCAGCCATTTGATACAACTGATCAAAATAATCACTCGCGTAATGTAGATGCGCTACACCATCATGCTGCCAGTCATAACCTAGCCATTGCACGCTGTCGATAATGGTATCGACATATTCTTGGTCTTCCTTGGTAGGATTGGTGTCATCAAAACGTAAATGACAGCGTCCTGCATAGTCGCGTGCTAAACCGAAATTTAAACAAATTGATTTAGCGTGACCAATATGCAGATAACCGTTAGGCTCGGGTGGAAAGCGTGTGATGACCGTTGGTAAGGCCTTGCCCTGTGCATCAGATCGATGTGCATATTTTGCGCTAGCGTTATCGTGATCAATAATGCCGCGCAAAAAATTGGAAGGAACGGTACTGTTGTTTGATTGGTTGTCGTTACTCATAACCCTAGGTTTGTAACAAGAAGAATAAGACAGCATTCTACCGTAGCGGGTAATTTTTATAGAACTGCGTGCGACTGGGCTAGAGTGGCAAGTGTTAGGAGAACTTATGTGGGTGTATCCAAAAATAATTGCACATCGTGGTGGTGGCTCGCTTGCTCCAGAAAATACACTGGCTGCTTTGCGCTGTGGATTAGCGTATGGTTTTCATGCGGTTGAATTTGATGTGATGGCTTTAGATAATGGTGATTGCGTCTTAATGCACGACAGCCTATGTGGTCGTACTGTGCAAGCAGAAGGAACGGTTACGCGTTTTTCTGCTGCCCAGTTGGCAAACATGGATGCGGGCAGTTGGTTTAGTCCAGCCTTTGCGGGTGAGCCCGTGCCAGATTTTGCTGCTGCTATAGCGTTTTGCTTAGAGCATGGCATTTGGATGAATGCTGAAATCAAGCCTGCACCCGGTAAGGAAGCGGAAACGGGACGTTTAGTCGCGCAGATTTGTGCAAGCTTGCCGACTGGTGCGGTGCTGTTATCTTCTTTTTCAGTGACAGCTTTACAGTCTGCGATGGCAGTGGCACCAGATGTTCCTCGCGCGCTTTTAGTTGAACAAGTCCCAACAGATTGGCGCGAGCAATTGCAGTCATTAGATGCGCATGCACTGCATGTGAAAGCTGCCCACCTAACTCAAGCCCAAGCACAAGAAATTAAAAAAGCGGGCATAGGTTTGTTTTGTTACACCGTGAATGATCCGAAAGAAGCACAGCGCTTGTTAGCTATGGGTGTGGATGCTTTTTGTACGGATCGCATAGACATCATTCCTTCAGATTTTGGTATTCAGTCTAGCTAAGGTTGATTTTTCGACAATACTATCTGGTGGTTAGGCTGACCAAATAGCAGCCCGCATAAGGGGTAGATGAAGGCTAAATGAGGGCTTCACGTATAATCAATGGTTTGATAATGCACTTGCACGCTCTTGCAAAATACCCATGAACTCGTCCGATATACGCGAAAAATTCCTCAGTTTTTTTGAATCCAAAGCCCATACCGTCGTGCGCTCTTCTAGTCTAGTTCCAGGCAATGATCCGACTTTGTTATTTACCAATTCGGGCATGGTGCAATTCAAAGATGTGTTTTTAGGTGCGGATAAACGTGCTTATGTGCGTGCTGCTTCTGTGCAGCGTTGTTTGCGTGCAGGCGGCAAACATAATGATTTAGAAAATGTGGGTTACACCGCGCGTCATCACACATTTTTCGAAATGCTGGGTAACTGGTCTTTTGGTGATTATTTCAAACGTGACTCACTGAAGTGGGCTTATGAATTACTCATCAACGTTTATGGATTACCTGCTGAAAAATTATGGGCTACGGTGTATCACACCGATGATGAAGCCTATGATATTTGGGTCAATGAAATCGGACTTCCTGCAGAGCGTGTGGTGCGTATAGGTGACAACAAAGGTGCACCTTACGCTTCCGATAATTTTTGGCAGATGGCTGATACCGGTCCGTGTGGACCCTGTTCAGAAATTTTTTATGATCACGGTCCTGATGTGTGGGGCGGCCCTCCAGGTAGTGCTGAGGAAGACGGTGACAGATACATAGAAATCTGGAACAACGTCTTTATGCAATTTGATAGACAAATCGATCCAAAAACTGGTGAAGCTGTTCTTACACCATTGCCTGCACCCTGCGTTGATACAGGTATGGGATTAGAACGTCTAGCTGCAATTTTGCAGCATGTGCATAGTAATTATGAGATTGATTCTTTTGCGCGCTTAATCAAAGCTGCTGCAAGAGAAACAGGTGCAACGGATCTTGAAAATAATTCTCTGAAAGTGATTGCAGATCATATTCGTGCTTGCGCATTTTTAGTGACAGATGGTGTGATTCCTGGCAGTGAAGGTCGTGCATATGTATTGCGTCGCATTATTCGTCGCGCTCTTCGTCATGGGAATAAGTTAGGTCAGAAACGACCTTTCTTTTATAAGTTGGTGCCTGATTTAGTCAAAGAACTCGGCGTCGCTTATCCAGAATTGAATGAAGCGGCAGAGCGTGTTGCTGGTGTCTTAAAACAAGAAGAAGAGCGCTTTGGTGAAACACTAGAAAATGGTATGAAAATTCTTGAGGCTGCGTTAACCAAAGACCCTGCGCATCTAGATGGAAAAACAGCTTTTACTTTGTATGACACCTATGGATTTCCACTCGATCTCACAGCAGATATTTGTCGTGAACGTGATGTCACCTTAGATGAAGCTGGTTTTCAGGTGGCGATGGAAAAACAAAAAAATACCGCACGTGCAGCAGGCAAATTTGAAATGGCGGCGG
>JBEDCU010000088.1:0-9849 GCA_041176585.1 Pseudomonadota bacterium | reverse complement strand
ATGCACAATTCTCAGCCGGTGTATTAGGTGACTTACCTGCACCTAGTTCACAAAGAATGGCGACCTCGATTGTCATTACTGGACAACTGTCTTCGCCTGAAGAATTTGGCAATATCGTTTTACGTGCTAACCCAAATGGCTCCACTGTCAGAATTCGTGACATAGCTCGAGTAGAAATCGCAGGACAATCTTATGGTTTTTCAGCGCGCTTAAATGGTAAACAAATTGCTGCGGTGGGTGTGCAGTTAACGCCTACTGCGAATGCACTTGAAACTGCACGTCTAGTGCGTGCAAAAATGGAAGAGCTTTCTAAATACTTCCCAGCAGGTATGAGTTATGTCATTCCTTATGACACGTCATTATTTATTAAAATCTCCATCGAAGAAGTTATCAAGACTTTGTTAGAAGCTGTCATATTAGTGTTTTTAGTCATGCTGATCTTCTTACAAAACATACGCTACACACTCATCCCTGCAATTGTTGTTCCGATTTCTTTAATGGGCACCTTCGCCACTATGGCTGCATTTGGTTATTCCATTAATGTACTGACTATGTTTGGTATGGTGCTAGCGATTGGTATTTTGGTCGATGACGCAATTGTCGTCGTTGAAAACGTAGAACGCATCATGACTGAAGAAGGTTTAGCACCACGCGAAGCCACAATTAAAGCAATGAGCCAAATCACGAATGCCATTATTGGTATTACAGCGGTACTGATTGCTGTGTTTATACCTATGGCCTTCTTCTCTGGTTCTGTGGGTGCTATCTATAGACAGTTTTCTTTATCCATGGTGTCTGCCATGGTGTTCTCTGCCATCATGGCATTGACCTTAACACCAGCACTCTGCGCAACCATATTAAAACCTGTCGATCCTAATCATCATGAGCGCAAAGGATTCTTTGGTTGGTTTAATCGTTTTTTCAAACGCACCTCTAGTAGTTATCAAACAGGAGTAGAGAAAGTATTAAAAAACACTGGGCGCTACATGGCAATTTATGTAGGCATTATCTTATGTGTGGTGTGGATTACTCTGCGCATGCCTACTTCATTTTTACCAGCGGAAGATCAAGGCTATTTACTCGCCAATGTACAGTTACCACCAGGGGCGAGTGCTAGTCGTACGCTCACTGTGATGGAACAAGCTGAACAATATTTTCTAAAACAACCCGGTGCTGCTGGTGTGGTTTCAGTAACAGGTTATAGCTTCTCGGGTAATGGTCAAAATGGTGGCTTACTTTTTGTTCCGCTAAAAGATTGGGATGAAAGAAAAACACCCGAGCTAAGTTCAGTTGGTATGGCAACTAAAGCCATGATGTTAATGGGCATGATTAAAGATGCGATTGTCTTTACTGTAAATCCACCGGCGATTCGTGAATTGGGCAATGCAACTGGCTTCTCACTCAGACTACAAGATAGAACTGGTCAAGGTCATGATGCCTTACTCGCAGCTCGCAATCAATTACTAGGCATGCTCTCTAAGAGTCCGGTGATTAAGAGTGCACGACCTGAAGGTATGGAAGATTCACCTCAATTGAAACTAGAGATTGATAGAGATAAAGCGAATGCGCTAGGTGTATCGCTATCAGATATCAACGCAGCATTAGCTGCGACATTTGGCTCCACCTACGTGAATGATTTTGCGAATTTAGGTCGTCAACAGCGTGTTATTGTTCAAGCAGATGCAGATAAGCGTCTCATGCCAGAGGATATCGATCGTTTATTTGCGCGTAATGCACAAGGTAATATGGTGCCATTTTCTGCTTTCGCACGTACTCGCTGGATCAACGGTCCCGTTCAACTAATACGCTTTAATGGTTATCCTGCAATGAAATTGCAAGGAGATGCAGCACCAGGTTATTCTTCCGGTGATGCCTTAGCTGAGATAGAAAAATTAGTCTCGCAACTTCCTCCAGGCTTTGGTTATGAATGGGCAGGTCAGTCATTCGAAGAAAAAGCAGCCGGCTCAGCAGCGATTGCATTATTTGGTCTTTCCTTACTAGCTGTCTTTTTAGTACTCGCTGCTTTATATGAAAGCACATCGATTCCAGTTGCTGTTTTGTTAGTGGTGCCACTCGGTGTATTAGGTGCACTCTCTTTCACCATCATGCGTGATATGCCAAATGATGTGTATTTCAAAGTAGGCTTAATTGCCATCATTGGTCTCTCAGCTAAGAATGCAATTTTAATTATTGAATTCGCCAAAGATTTACAAGCGCAAGGTATGGATTTAGTGGAAGCCACACTGACCGCTGTGAAACTACGTTTCCGTCCTATCATCATGACTTCCCTTGCCTTTATTCTTGGTGTGTTGCCTTTAGTGGTTGCCACCGGCGCTGGTTCGGCAAGTCAACGTGCGATTGGTACAGGTGTGATGGGTGGAATGATTGCAGCGACTGTACTGGCAGTATTTTTCGTACCTGTATTTTTCGTTGTGGTTCGTCGCTTATTTAAAGGCAGTGAACGTCAACGCAAACTCTATGCTGCCCACATGGATAATAACGAGGCAAAAGAATGAACAACAAAAATAACCATGCAATGAAACGTTCACCATTTTATTTGGTACCACTTGCTGCTTTACTGACTGCAGCATGTATGACGCCGCAATACAATAAACCGGTCGCACCTATACCTGCCAACTTTCCGATTGCTCAAACAGACTCGAGTCCTGCTGCAGTCGATATAGGATGGCGTGCTTTTTTCAAGAATCCGGAATTACAAGAGGTCATTGCCGCTGCGCTCGCAAATAACCGTGATTTAAAAACCATCACCTTGCAAGTTGAAGAAGCCCGCGCACTGTATGACATACAAAGTGCAGATCGCTTACCAAGTTTGAATGCCACAGCCAGTGAATCACGCTCTAGAGCATTATTGACCACATCGACGCCGATTAATCGTACGGTATATCAAGTTGGTTTAAGTGTGACTGCGTTTGAATTAGATTTATTTAATCGCGTTAAAAATTTATCAGCTGCAGCACTCGCCCAATTCATGGCAACTGAAGAAGCGCGTCGCTCTGCGCAAATTTTGTTAGTCGGTGAAGTCGCAAAATCTTGGCTCACTGAACGTACTTTGTATGAACAAGTTCAACTTGCCACTCGTACTCTGGAAGGACGACAAGCTTCATTTGATTTAGTAAAAAAACGTTTTGATGCTGGTATCACCAACGCTCTCGAATTAAGACAAAGTGACACACTAGTGCAATCTGCACGTGTTTCGCTGTTAGCACTGAAACGCCAACATGCCTTGAGTGTGAATGCTTTACAAGTGTTAGTTGGTACGCAAATTCAGTCATCTGCTGCAAATCAGTCTTTAGCTAAACAAGAAATGCTAGCAACAATAGGCGCGGGTTTGCCTTCTGAGTTACTCACTCAACGGCCTGACATACGTGCTGCTGAACAAAGACTACGCGCTATGCAAGCTAATATCGCTGCTGCACGTGCTGCATTTTTCCCGCGTATTGCACTCACTGCCGGAGTAGGTACCGCAAGCACTGACTTATCTAGTTTATTTAATAGCGGTCAAAATACGTGGAGCTTTGTGCCTAGTGTGAGCTTGCCTATTTTTGATTCAGGTAGAAATAAAGCAAATCTTAAAGTAGCAGAAGTACGTAGCGAAATAGCGGTTACTAGTTATGAAAAAACCATACAAGTCGCTTTCCGTGAAGTAGCAGATGCACTGGCTGCACGCGCTACATTGAATGATGAAGCTGATGCTCAACAAGCCGTGCAAAAATCGCAGTCTGAAAGATTAGTACTGGCGCAAGCACGCTACCAAAATGGCATTGCGAATTATCTAGAGGTGTTAGACGCAGAACGTGAGCTATTCACAGCTGAACAGCAATTACTACAAACGAAATTACTCAATCTGACGAATGCAATTGATTTATATCGTGCACTAGGCGGTGGCATACAAGAAGTGAGTAAGTAAATTATGCTGTCTAGATTGCTCTTGATTGAGCAGTCCGTTGGTGCTGGTGATGGTAATTAAGCGATGGCAAGCGTGGTGAAGTATTTCACCCCTTGCCATTTTTTATGTGTGTTTAATTCTGCTTGTTTAGTTCTGCGTGTTTAATTCTGCGTGTTTAATTCTGCGTGTTTAATTCTAATTTACCACTTGGAATAAACTGTATTGGCTAAGGCTGTCACTGTGCGCTTGGTTGCACCCCTATCATGCTCGACAAATGCAATCGCTTGTTCTGCCATGTGACTGAGCATGTCAGGCGACTGCAACATCTCAATTATTTTTGCAAATAATGCGTCTGCATCTTTAACACGCACAGCAGCACCTGCATGAATAGCTGCTTCACTAACTTGTGCAAAATTAAAGGTATGCGGACCTACTAATGCTGGCTTGCCACATGCATTAGCTTCAATCAAATTCTGCCCACCTAATGGAAGTAAACTTCCGCCTATAAACGCTATATCGCATGCAGCATAATAAGCAAACATTTCACCCATGGTGTCACCCAACAGTACAGATACCTCGGATGGCAAAACGTCAATACCTAATTGACTGCGTCGCATCATGTTTAAGTTATGTTCCTCTGTCATAGCAGCGACATGGTCAAAGCGTTGTGGATGTCGTGGAACAATAACTAATAAAAAATTTTCAGGTAACAGAGCTTTACTCGCCACGAACGCATCGAGAATTAAACGCTCCTCCCCTTCGCGCGTGCTTGCACAAAGAAATACTGCTCTATCAGGGAATTGCTCACGTAATGCAGCACCTGCTTCCAACATATACAACGGCGGTTCAATATCAAATTTCATATTGCCGCTGATTTCAACTTTTCTCGCACCGATTTTTTTTAAGCGATTCGCATCATGCTGCGATTGCGCTGCAACTAAAGACAGCGAACGCATCGCTACTTGAATCAGATTTTCGAATTTCTTTGCGAGTAGCAAAGAACGCTCAGATAAACGTGCATTATCTATAGCTACTGGCACATGAAAATGCACACAACTCGCTACCAATGAAGGCCATACCTCTGTTTCCATCAATATGCATAAGACAGGTTTAGTATGAGCGATGAAACGTCTAGTCATCGTTATCGTGTCATAAGGTAGATAAGCTTGAACAATATTCGGTTCATCAGCAAACAGTTGCCGACCTGTTTCACGACCAGTCGGCGTCATATGCGTGAGCAAAATTGTGTGTCTTGTATAGACTTTTAATAGCTCAGTGATTAAGGGTTCTGCTGCGCGCGTTTCACCGACTGAAACAGCATGTATCCAAATCACTGGCTCTGTGACTGATGGAAATTGCAGCGCCAGCCGCTCTAAGATATGACGTCTATAACCAGGTTCTTTACGCCCTAACCACCACAGACGAAACAACACCAAAGGCAGAATAACCCACCAAATCAGGGAATACAGCCAAAGTTTCATGGTGATTTTCTAGAGTCTAAAACAGCTATAAACAAAGTCGTGGTCTTAGAAATTTAAAATGGCAAGGTCACATCAGGTTTCACTGCCAAAATGGCGCGACCTAATTCTTGTTGTATGCGCGTTAATGCTGCTTGATTTTCTGCTTCGAATCGCAACACTAAGACCGGTGTGGTATTCGACGCTCTAACTAATCCGAATCCATCGTTATATTCAACGCGCACACCATCCGTAGTGATGACTTCGCGTGAACCTACAAATGTGGTCTCTGATTGTAAGCGCGCTACTAATGCGTGATTCTCACCCTCACCCACTTCTATTTGTAATTCAGGCGTAGACATAGACTGAGGCAAAGCATTCAATACTTTATTCGGATCGACTTCACGACTGAGTAATTCTAATAAGCGTGCACCTGCATATAAGCCATCGTCAAAACCATACCAACGATCTTTAAAAAATACATGGCCACTCATCTCGCCACCAAGTGGCGCGCCTGTCTCACGCATTTTTGCTTTGACTAAGGAGTGTCCCGTTTTACCCATCATAGGCACACCACCGGCTGCACGCACTACTTCAGCTACATGACGACTACATTTCACGTCATATAAAATCGGCGCACCAGGATGACGACTTAAGACTTCTTTCGCAAACAACATCAGTTGTCTGTCAGGATAAATAATCTGACCATCTTTGGTGACCACACCTAAGCGATCACCATCACCATCAAAAGCTAAACCTAGTTCTGCATCACTGTTTTGTAATTCACGAATTAAATCTTGTAAGTTTTCTGGATGGGCAGGATCAGGATGATGATTCGGGAAATTCCCATCGACTTCACAAAACAGTTCTTTGACTTCACAACCTAGCTGTCTATATAAATCGCCAGCAAATGCACCTGCTACACCATTACCGCAATCGATGACGATTTTCATAGGACGCTGTAACTTCACGTCACCTACTATGCGTTCTAAATATGCAGCACGCAAATCTTGTTGTTGATAGCTTCCCTGACCTTGTGAAAATTTTTCACTTTGTATACGTTCATATAAGGCAGTGATGGTGGCGCCATAAATTGCTTCGCCTGCTAGTACCATTTTAAAACCATTGTAGTCAGGTGGATTATGACTACCTGTTACCATAATGCCGCTAGTAGCACCGAGTACATTGGTAGCGTAATAGAGTATGGGTGTCGCAACTAAACCAATATCGATAACATTCACACCTGTAGCTTGCAAACCTTTTGCTAATGCAGCTGACAAACTTGGACCTGAGAGACGACCATCACGGCCTATTACAACCGTGCCTTCCCCTTTTTCTTTTGCAGCAGAACCAAAAGCTTGGCCGATTTTATAAGCGATATTTTCATCTAAGGTCTTACCTAATACACCGCGTATATCATACGCTTTAAAAATTCCGGGATTAACTGGCAATGATGATGGATGCATAATGGTAAACCTTGATTTAAGTAATACGTGATCTACTGAAGTGATTTTATAAATCGTCCTGACAGTCTTTTAATGCCTGCTGCCATGATGGCAATGCAAAAAATTGTTGTTGGAATTTTTTTATACTCAATACAGAATTTTTAGGACGCGGCGCAGGCAAAGGATACTGTTCTGTTGTGATGGCATGTAATTGCGGTTTATTTAGTACAGTGGGATGAGCAAAGATACTTTGAGCAAAGCCAAACCAAGTTGTTTGCTCACCTGCGACCAGATGATAGATGCCGCCACTTTTTTGCATTTGCTCTGTAAGCTTACCTTGCTGCTGCAATTGCTGAATCACACGTACAGTTGCATCGGCTATGGTGTGCGTCCAAGTTGGCGCGCCATGTTGATCAGCAACGATAGATAATTCTTTTCTGTCTTTTGCTAAGCGCAGCATGGTCAATAAAAAATTTTGACCGACTAAGCTATAGACCCAACTAGTGCGAAAAATAAAATGCGGCACACCAGTGGCAGCGATCGCTTGCTCACCCGCTAACTTACTACGACCGTAGACAGATAAAGGATGGGGCACATCTTCTTCCGTCCACGCACCTTGTTTACTGCCGTCGAATACATAATCAGTTGAATAATGTATGAGTGCAGCACCAAGCTTGACTGCTTCTTCTGCCAAAATTTTTGGTACTTCTGCATTTACCGCAAAAGCGAGTGCTTCTTCTTGTTCTGCTTTATCTACAGCTGTATAAGCAGCAGCATTAATCACTAAATCAGGTTGAAACGATTGCATGACTGCGCGACATGAGTCTGGATTGGATAAATCCATTTGCGTACGATCGACTGCTAAGACCTCAACTAAGCCGTCACCCAAGCCAACCAAGCCACGGAGTCGTGTTTGCAGTGCTTGCCCTAATTGACCGTTTTTACCTGTGAGTAGAATTTTCATACAATAATTAGGGAAATACTTCGGCCTGTGCAAGCGGCAAACCTATCTTATCTTTCGCAGATAACAAAGGTTCAGCAGTCAAAGGCCAGTCTATGCCCAATGCAGGATCATTCCATAACAAACTACGTTCATATTCAGGTGCGTAATAGTCTGTTGTTTTATATAAAAACTCTGCATGACTACTCACGACTAAAAATCCATGCGCAAAACCTGGGGGTATCCAGAGCTGTCTGTGATTTTGTGCAGACAACATGACTGCCACGCTATGACCAAAGGTTTCTGAATGCTTGCGTAAATCCACGCATACATCAAAGACTTCGCCTGCAGTCACTCGGACTAATTTGCCTTGTGGCTGACGAATTTGATAATGCAGTCCACGCAACACATGTTGTGCTGAACGAGAATGATTGTCTTGTACAAAATGCGATTTCACGCCAGTTAATTCTTCAAACCGCTTTTGATTAAAGCTTTCAAAGAAAAAACCTCTCTCATCGCCAAACACCTTAGGCTCTATGATTAAGACATCAGGAATATTGCAGCAAATGACTTTCATAATTTTTTTAAAATGCTTTTTCTTCTAATACGCGCAATAGATATTGACCATAGCCGCTTTTCTTTAAAGGCTCTGCCAGCTTTTGTAATTGCTCTGCATTGATGTAGTTTTGACGGAATGCGATTTCTTCAGGGCACGCTACTTTCAAGCCCTGCCGTTTTTCGAGTGTAGCGATGAATTGTGACGCTTCTAATAAAGATTCATGCGTACCTGTATCTAACCAAGCCATACCTCGACCCATTAGTTCTACATTTAATTTACGCTGCTCTAAATAGACACGATTCACATCAGTGATTTCTAATTCACCACGCGCTGAAGGTTTAATCGCAGCTGCGATATCACAGACTTGTTGATCATAAAAATACAAACCAGTGACTGCATAATTTGACTGTGGCTTAGCCGGTTTTTCTTCTATGCTAATGGCACGACGCTCTGCATCAAAGCCTACTACACCATAGCGTTCAGGATCATGCACATGATAAGCAAACACAGTTGAGCCATCTTGTCGTGCATTAGCTGTTATCAGACTCTGATAAAGATCGTGGCCATAAAATAAATTATCGCCAAGTATCAATGCTGATGGATGGGATCCAACAAATTCACGCCCTATGATAAAAGCTTGTGCTAATCCATCCGGCGAAGGTTGCACTGCATATTGAATATTCATGCCCCATTGGCTTCCATCACCAAGTAAGGAACTAAAGCGTGGCGTGTCTTGTGGCGTAGAGATCAGTAACACATCACGTATACCAGCCAACATGAGCGTAGTCAGTGGATAGTAAATCATGGGTTTGTCATACACAGGCAACAGCTGTTTAGACACTGCGGTTGTCGCTGGATATAAACGTGTGCCTGAACCGCCTGCCAATAAAATGCCGCGACGCGCTATGTTAGTTTGACTCATGCGTGTTTTCCTTCGCGCTTAGCGTAATTCTTATCCATCCACTTTAGATAATCACCTGACTGTACTTTACGAACCCACTCTTGATTTGCGAGTGTCCATTGCACAGTTTTACGCATACCCGTTTCAAATGTCTCAGCCGGTTTCCATCCTAATTCACGTTCGATTTTACGTGCATCAATGGCGTAGCGTCTGTCATGCCCTGGTCTGTCAGTAACAAAGGTAATCTGTTCGCGATAGGAACGCGCTGTTGGTGATAATTCATCTAACAAATCACATAAGGTATGCACCACATCCAGATTGGCTTTTTCATTCCAACCACCAATGTTGTAACACTCTCCCACTTTGCCGTCTTCTAGAACCCGCGCTATTGCACGGCAGTGGTCTTCTACATACAACCAATCACGCACTTGTTGGCCATCGCCATAAATGGGGAGAGGTTTCCCTGCCAATGCATTCAAGATGACCAAGGGAATCAACTTTTCTGGAAAGTGATAGGGACCATAGTTGTTACTGCAATTGGTAGTGAGAACTGGCAAACCATAGGTGTGGTGCCAAGCACGCACCAAATGGTCGCTGGCAGCCTTGCTTGCAGAGTAAGGGCTGTTAGGTTCATAGGGAT
>JBEDCU010000087.1:0-5038 GCA_041176585.1 Pseudomonadota bacterium | reverse complement strand
TGTTGCCCGATGCTGCTCACACTATCAGCTAATCTTTAGCAAACAGATTACTGCACTCTATGAATCAACTTTTGCAATCAGCAATCTGGCATAAGCTTGTTCTCTATGCAAAATTAGTCAGGCTCGATAAACCCATAGGAAGTTTGCTACTACTCTGGCCTACGTTATCAGCATTATGGTTAGCGAGTGCAGGCAAACCATTCCTACAACTAATTCTGATTTTTTCTATAGGTACTATATTGATGCGCTCTGCAGGTTGCGCAATCAATGACTATGCCGATCAAGAATTTGATAAGCATGTGAAGCGCACTGCAGATAGGCCTCTCACTAGCGGAAAAATCTCTGGTCGCGAAGCGCTACTGATTGCTGCATTGTTTGCTTTAATTTCTTTTGCACTGATACTGCCGCTGAATTCATTAACGAAACAACTCTCACTCGTTGCTGTACTGATTGCAGCTAGCTATCCTTACTTCAAACGTTTCTTCGCTTTACCGCAAGCTTATCTTGGCATTGCTTTTGGTTTTGGTATACCGATGGCGTATGCAGCAGTACAAAATGCCATACCCTATCAAGCATGGTTATTATTACTCGCGAACGTATTCTGGGCTCTGGCCTATGACACAGAATATGCCATGGTAGATAGAGATGATGATTTAAAAATAGGCATACGCACATCCGCTATCACCTTTGGTCGCTTTGATGTGATGGCTGTCATGCTGTGCTATGCCGCTAGTTTAGGTTTAATTGCTTGGGTAGGTTGGCAAGCTAATATGGGCGTTGGATTTTTTATTGGCATACTGATAGCAACAGGAATCGCGCTTTATCATTGGACACTGATACGTCATCGTGATCGTATGCAATGCTTTGCTGCTTTTCGACATAATAACTGGCTAGGTGCAGCAGTATTTCTTGGTTTTGTTTTGGGTTAATCACACTCTTTAACACGCTCTGCCGTCTCTACACAACAGCAGCATCGAATCCATTTGATTGTCTTGTTAGTCCACTTAACTGCGGCTGATAATTGCGTACGCTATGCATTCCTCATAGCACACGCCATTAACTAATCCTAGACATCATGACTATTTCCGAGTTGCTTGCATTCTCAGTCAGAAATCAAGCTTCTGATCTTCATCTATCAGCCGGCATGCCTCCCATGATACGAGTACATGGTGAAGTAAAAAAAATTAACTTACCTACTATGGCTCATGTTGAAGTACAAGCGATGCTACATACCATCATGAGCGATGATTTACGAAATAATTATGCTTCTCATCTAGAAGTTGATTTTTCATTTGAGATTCCTTTCCTAGCACGCTTTCGTGTCAACGCTTTTCAACAACAGCGCGGTGCAGCAGCAGTGTTACGCACTATTCCATCTAAAGTACTCACACTACAAGATCTCAACGCTCCCACTTTATTTGGTGATTTAGCATTACGTCCACGTGGATTAGTATTGGTGACCGGCCCTACTGGATCAGGCAAATCCACCACACTCGCTGCGATGGTGAATCATGTGAATGAACATGATTATGCGCATATATTGACAGTTGAAGATCCGATAGAGTTTTTACATCAACCAAAGAAAAGTTTGATTAATCAACGTGAGCTGTCTGTTCACACGCATTCTTTTGCAGCCGCATTACGCTCCGCACTGCGTGAAGATCCTGATGTGATTTTAGTCGGCGAGTTACGTGACTTAGAAACGATACGCTTAGCATTAACCGCAGCCGAGACAGGTCATTTAGTGTTTGGGACTTTACATACAGTCTCAGCAGCAAAAACCATCGATAGGATTATTGATGTATTCCCTGGTGATGAAAAAGAAATGGTGCGTGCCATGCTGTCTGAATCACTACAAGCGGTGATCTCGCAAATCTTATTAAAGACTGCAGATGGTAAAGGACGCATAGCCGCCCATGAAATCATGTTGGGCACATCTGCTATAAGAAATTTAATTCGCGAAGCAAAAGTAGCGCAAATGTATTCTGCCATTCAAACCGGAACCGGCATGGGTATGCAAACAATGGATGCCTGCTTAATGGATTTAGTGAAAACTAATAAAATTAATATAAATACAGCACGCAGTGCAGCTAAAGTTCCAGAAAATTTTTGTGGCTAATTAATTCAGCGATTTAATTTTTTCCAAACTCCACACCTAATTCTTCACCACGCTTGGCTGCAGCGTGCAAAGCCTGAACAATCGATAGCTCTACTTTATTATTTTGCATAGAAGTCAAAGCAGCGTAAGTCGTACCACCTTTGGATGTCACATTTTCACGCAGTTGCGCAAGGGTCTGATTGGATTGCGCTGCTAATTCAGTTGCACCGGCAAAGGTAGCTAATGCAAGCTGCTTGCCCTGCTCAGCAGATAAACCCAATTCGATTGCAGCAGCTTGCATCGCTTCTAGAAAATAAAATACATAAGCAGGACCACTACCTGAAACAGCCGTTACCGCATTTATTTGTTCTTCTTGTTCTATCCAAACAGTTTCACCCACTGCTTGCATAATTGCATTTGCAATCTGTTTTTGTTCTTCTGTCACTTCCGATAAAGCGACTAATCCTGTAATGCCTTTGCCTATCAACGCGGGGGTATTGGGCATAGCACGTACTATCATCTTATGGCCATTTAACCAACGTGATAAATCGTCAGCACGTATGCCTGCTGCAATTGAAATAACTAATTGATTTTTACTATAAGGAAGCAGACTTGCTATCACTTCATGCATTTGTTGCGGCTTTACTGCAAGCACCCATACATCAGCTATCGCTAGAACTACATCAGCAGTCAAAGATGTGGACACACCAAATTGCTGCTCTAATTTATTCAATGCTTGTGGATTGATATCTACTACATGAATATTTTTTGCTGCTGTGACTTTATCGGCAAGACCACCAATTAAAGCCTGCGCCATATTGCCACCACCGATAAAACATATTTTTACGTTATTTTGCATAATCCCTAACTCCAAAAATCGCTGTACCAATCCTGACTATGGTTGCGCCCTCTGCAATCGCAGCATCCATATCAGCTGACATACCCATAGAGAGCGTATCTGTTTGTATGCCTACAGCTTGCAAATCATTCTGCATTAATTGTAGTTTTGCAAAAGCAGCGCGTTGTTGTTGCACATCTTCAGTCGGCTCAGGAATTGCCATCAATCCTCGCAAGCGGATATTTGGTAATAGAACTACGGCGCGAGCTAGCTCAAGTAATTCATCTGGCTCTAACCCACTTTTCGTCGCCTCGCCACTGACATTCACTTGCAGACAAATTTGCAAAGGCGGCATCTCGGCAGGTCTTTGTTCAGATAAACGTTGTGCGATCTTCAACCGGTCGACTGAATGCACCCAATCAAAATGCTCTGCAATCTGCCGTGTCTTATTACTTTGGATAGGACCTATGAAATGCCATTCCAGCTGCAAATCAGGATTGTGCGCTCGCATATCTCGCGTAGTCGCGATTTTATCGATCGCCTCTTGCACATAATTTTCACCAAAAGCACGTTGACCAGCTTGCGCTGCAGCCAAAACGGCCTGCACATCAAAGGTTTTTGATACAGCCAACAATGTAATTGAAGCAGGATCGCGACCAGCCGCCTGCGCACTGTTGGCTATGCGATGTTGCACGAGTTGCAAATTTTCAGAAATAGTCATGATGTCGCATTATCTCTCATGTCAGCCATTCAGCAGAAAGCTGCATCCACTGCTAACATTATCAGCATTCACCCCACATAAAGGATTGCACCATGAGCTCAGTTTATGATTTCGACGCCAACACCCTATCAGGCACAGCAGCTTCACTGTCAGAGTATCGTGGCAAGGTTTTATTAATTGTGAATACAGCCAGTAAATGCGGCTTTACACCACAATACAAAGGGCTAGAAGCATTGCATGAACAATATAAAGATCAGGGTTTAGTTGTACTCGGCTTTCCTTGCAATCAGTTTGGCGCACAAGAGCCGGGATCAGCAGATGAAATTGGTGCCTTTTGTGAAAAAAATTATGGCGTCACTTTTCAGCTCTTTGAAAAAGTAGATGTAAATGGTGACAACGCCCATCCATTATTTAACTTCTTAAAAAAAACTGCCCCGGTGTTTTGGGCACCGAGGGCATTAAATGGAATTTCACAAAATTTTTGGTAGGTAAAGATGGCAATGTGTTTGATCGCTATGCCAGCACCACCACACCTGAAAGCATGAAACAAGACATAGAAAAACTACTCAACGCATAAGGTCTTCATACAAAGCTAGACTGCGATCGTGAAGATTCAATAGAATCTGAATCTTCACTACTTTGTCCGTCTATGTTGCGATTATTAGATCTTGCATTTTGCTTATTGAGCGCATTTAAGGCATTTATTTCACGTCGAGTAGTAGGACTTTGCGCTACATCTTCATCATTTTCTGATTCATCCTCACTATCTGAAAATTTTTTTTGCACATTAACCACTGTATCGTTTTCAACATTTTTTTCAGAATCTGTTTCAGCTCCTACGGGACCAAAAAGAGGACGAATTAAAGATTGCAATAAAGGATGAAATAGCTGATAACGCAAAACAAATCCTGCAATTAACGGCAAGCCCACGGAAGCATATGCTGTATTGGCACCGAGATTAATCCCTGCAGTTGGCTCAAATAAAGAACTAGAGTGATTCAGTCCAATGGCGCCCAATCCAGTAAAATTCATGGTTTCAATATTTGTAGAATTTGCATGCCCTGAACTTAATATTGCTGGAATAATAGAAGATATATAAGCGCAGTTAGCAACTAAGGATAAAGGCACGGCAATTAATTTTGCACACATACTAGCTTGAGCAGGTACGCCTTCTAATAGGTTTGGTTTATCTTTATTTACCACTTCCCCCATGTAAGACTTACCTGATTCAAGAACAGCATTTTTAATTCTATTAAAACGTGATTCATGTTGGCTATGTACTGCTCTTGCTTGCTTCCATTTCCTCTCAGCTTCCTTACTTTTTATTTTAAGTTCTTTGATTAACGTATTCAATGCTTCCAATCTGTCGTCTTCGCTATCC
>JBEDCU010000086.1:0-10261 GCA_041176585.1 Pseudomonadota bacterium | reverse complement strand
GATGAAATGTTCGCGGTAGTAACGTAACTCTTCTATTGATTCAATAATGTCGGCTAGTGCTGTATGCATTTGATGTTTTTTAAAGCCCGCTGCTAATTCTGTCTTCCAACGCTTGCATAATTCTTTAAGCGTAGAGACATCTAAATTTCGATAATGAAAAAACGCCTCTAGTTCTGGCATACCGCGCACCATAAACCGTCGATCCTGACAAATAGAATTGCCACACATGGGTGATTTACCAGCAGGGACGTATTTTTTCAAAAAAGTAATTAATTCTGTACTCGCCTGTGCTTCGGTCACGGTAGATGCTTTGACTCGGTCTATCAACCCAGAACGTCCGTGCGTGCCTTTATTCCAAGCATCCATGCCATCCAACAGCGCATCGCTCTGATGAATCGCAAAGACTGGCCCTTCTGCCAAAATGGTTAAGTCAGGATCTGTTACCACTGCTGCTACTTCGATAATTCTGTCCTTATCCGGATCTAGGCCGGTCATTTCCATATCAATCCAGACCAGATTAAATTCATTCGGGCGGTTAGCATCAGGCGTGGGAACATGCGTTTGTATAGCTTGTGACATAATTGCTTTCTATGTTGATCCGCCATGAATGCGGCTGATAAAACGATATTTTCTCATAGGGACAGTATGAATACCGTAAGCTTTTCATTCCTTTTTGCAGCCATGCTATTAGCCACGCTAGGCGTCAAACTTTGGTTAAGTGCACGCCAACTGCGTCATGTGGCGCAGCACCGTGATCACGTTCCAGCCCAATTTGCACAAAAAATCCCCCTCGCTGCCCATCAAAAAGCAGCTGATTACACTATTGCTAAGACCCAGTTCAATATGATTCTGTTGGTGGTCAATACCGCTGTTCTAGTGGGCTTTACATTACTCGGTGGTTTGCAATGGTTATCAGAGCAGATTTCCACTCTAGCTGGTGATGGCATGGTGTATCAACTCGGTTTAATAGTTGCTGTCATGCTGATATCAAGTGTGATTGACTTGCCCTTTGATTACTACAAACAATTCACTTTAGAAGAAAAATTTGGTTTCAATAAAATGAAACCTGCTTTATTTTTTACTGATCTGATTAAAAATACTTTGGTCAGTGCGCTGATTGGCCTGCCTTTAATTTGGGTCATCCTGTCGGTGATGGAAAAAGCTGGTGATCTCTGGTGGCTATACGCTTGGGGAATTTGGTGCGTTTTTCAAATTTTTATGTTGGCTTTTTATCAAAGCGTGATTGCGCCTTTGTTTAATAAATTCACACCACTAGAAGATGCTTCACTACAAACACGCATAGAAGGATTAATGCAACGTGTAGGTTTTGCTAGCAAAGGTTTGTTCGTGATGGATGGATCGCGTCGTAGCGCACACGGTAATGCCTATTTTTCTGGTTTTGGTGCAGCTAAGCGCATCGTATTTTTTGATACCTTACTCGCGCGACTTGCACCGAGTGAAATCGAAGCAGTGTTGGCACATGAATTAGGCCATTTCAAATTACGCCATGTGATTCAACGTATCGCTATCGTGTTTGCGCTATCACTAGGTTTTCTTGCATTGTTGGGTTATCTTAAAAATCAACTTTGGTTTTATCAAGGCTTAGGTGTTACCCCTATGCTGAATGCCAGCAATGATGCAATGGTATTAATTTTATTCATGTTGAGCTTGCCTGTATTTACCTTCTTGCTCTCACCACTCACATCTATTCGTTCACGCAAACAAGAGTTTGAAGCTGATGCGTTTGCTGCTCAACATAGCAATGCGCAAGATTTGATCTCAGCCCTAGTTAAGCTGTATGAAGATAATGCATCAACCTTGACGCCTGATCCTTTACATTCAGCTTTTTATGATTCACACCCACCTGCTAGCCTAAGGGTGCAACGCTTACTGACCCAATAACATGCTTACACACGCCGCGTTACAGCAGCAATCTTGCAAGCATCTGACTGTAGGTGCAACGCAACCAGAGATTGCTGCTGCTATGGCGCTGCTCAGCTTTTGGCAAGTCGAACATGAAACAATCATTCGACAGTTCGCTTTCAAAAATTATTATCAAACTCTAGAGTTTGTTAATACGATAGCTACTATCATTCATCAAGAAGATCATCATCCTGAACTCTTGATTACCTATAACCGCTGTACTGTAAGATTTAACACGCACTCTGTAAATAATGGAGCAGGTGGCCTCTCACATAATGACTTCATTTGCGCAGCAAAAATAGACGCCGTATTTGAAGAAAAAAATTTAGTAAATAATGGCTGAGGCAGTTGGCTTAATTATCGCTGCGCATGGCCGCCATTATCTGGCGCAATATGAGGGTAAATTAATTCAGTGTGTGACCCGTGGTAAAAAAAGTGATGTCGCTGTGGGTGATCATGTGGATATCAGTTTCACCTCACCTGATCAGGCAGTGATTAATGCGATTTTGCCGCGCAAAACTTTTTTATATCGTTCTGATCAATATAAATCTAAGCTGCTTGCCGCAAATGTCACGCAATTATTTATTGTGGTGGCAACCGAACCTGGCTTTACCGATGATTTAGTCTCACGCGCTTTAGTCGCTGCTGAGTCAGCCAGTGTGAAAGCGCACTTAATCTTAAATAAAATTGATATCAGCGCTGCTTTGCCTGCTACACGACAGCGCTTAACGGCTTACACACGGTTGGGTTATCCGGTACATGAGGTGAGCGCTCAAGTTAATCCCGCAGCTACTCTGGAAATTTTACGCCCCCTGTTAGCAGGACAATCGACGATCCTAATTGGTCAATCCGGTATGGGTAAATCTTCATTGATTAATTTACTGATTCCCGATGCACAAATCGCTGTCAGAGAAATTTCTTCTGCTTTAGATACTGGCAAACACACCACCACCTTTACCCGTCTTTACACGATAGATGATGAAACGAGCGTGATTGATTCACCGGGATTTCAAGAGTTCGGTTTATATCAACTCTCAGAAGGCATGCTAGAGCGTGCATTCCCAGAATTTGAAGCGCACTTAGGACAATGTCGTTTTTATAATTGTCATCATCTTAACGAACCAGACTGTCCGATACTGCAAGCCGTCAAAGAAGGCAGCATCTCTTCCGCCAGACATGGTCTGTACCGTCAATTACTGCATGAAGCCTCACAAAAGCTGTACTAAATCCTGAAATCTTGTTGGTCTTGTAGACTGCCAGAGAGATTTTGTTTGCTGATGTAAATCTCTTATAATCATGGACTTACCTTCTTCGGCGGCAGGCGCCTGACTCGCCGCCGTTTTTCATTTATGGCAATAAAACATTATCTACAATTTGCTGATTTCAGCCTCGAGGAATATACCTATCTCATCGAGCGCACAAAAATCATCAAGCAAAAATTCAAAAGCTACGAGCCCTATCACCCACTGCTAGACCGTACGCTAGTAATGGTGTTCGAAAAAAATTCTACTCGCACTCGTTTATCATTTGAAGCGGGCATGCATCAGTTAGGTGGCGCAGCGATTTATCTCAATACTCGCGATAGTCAGCTTGGACGTGGTGAACCCGTAGAAGATGCTGCACAAGTGATGTCGCGTATGTGTGACATCATCATGATTCGCACCTTTGGTCAGGAAATCATAGAACGCTTTGCTGCGAATTCACGCGTGCCTGTGGTGAATGGTCTCACCAATGAATATCATCCCTGTCAGGTATTTGCTGATGTATTCACTTACATTGAACATCGTGGATCAATTGCGGGTAAATGCGTTGCTTGGGTGGGGGACGCTAACAACATGTTGTATTCATGGTTACAAGCTGCTGAAGTATTTGGCTTTCACTTAAATGTTTCTACACCAGTTGGCTACGATATCAATCCTGCCTTAGTCTCACAAAACAATTTACGCTATACGGTTTTTAAAAATCCGGCTGATGCATGTGCTGGCGCTGATCTCGTGACAACCGATGTATGGACTAGCATGGGATATGAACAAGAAAATGTAGCTCGCTTAAAAGCCTTTGATGGTTGGATAGTGGATAGCGCAAAAATGCAGCGCGCTAATCCCGATGCACTTTTCATGCATTGTCTACCCGCACATAGAGGTGAAGAAGTTGCAGCTGAAGTCATCGACGGTCCGCAATCGGTTGTTTGGGATGAAGCAGAAAACCGTCTACATGTACAAAAAGCTTTGCTTGAATATCTGGTTCTCGGCAAAGTGTAACAAGTAAAAAATTTTAATATTTTAGCTTCAAGGAATTGTAAAAATGAGCGACATCAATAAAGTAGTACTGGCTTACTCTGGTGGATTAGACACTTCTGTTATTTTGAAATGGCTACAAGATCACTATCACTGTGAAATCGTGACCTTCACAGCCGATCTCGGTCAAGGCGAAGAACTCGAACCAGCACGTACTAAAGCCATTAAATTTGGTATCAAACCAGAAAATATTTTTATTGATGATTTACGTGAAGAGTTCGTTAAAGATTTTGTTTTCCCTATGTTTAGAGCTAACACGGTCTATGAGGGTGAATATTTATTAGGTACTTCGATTGCGCGTCCTTTAATTGCTAAGCGTCTCATTGAGATTGTGAAGAAAACCAATGCCGATGCTATTTCTCATGGCGCAACCGGTAAGGGTAATGATCAAGTGCGATTTGAACTTGGTGCTTATGCCTTAATGCCGAATGTAAAAATCATCGCACCATGGCGTGAATGGGATTTACTCTCACGTGAAAAATTACTCAAGTATGCAGAAGATGCCGGTATAGAAATCGACATGAAACATAAAAAAGGTGGCGCACCCTACTCGATGGATGCCAACCTTTTACATATCAGCTTTGAAGGTCGCCATTTAGAAAATCCTAGCGCAGAAGCAGAAGAAACCATGTGGCGTTGGACAGTGAGCCCTGAAGCTGCACCTGATAGCGCTGAATATCTAGACCTTGAATATGAACATGGTGACATCGTTGCTATTAATGGAAAACGTCTCTCACCTGCAGCTGTCTTAACAGAATTAAACCGCTTAGGTGGTAAGCACGGCATAGGTCGTTTGGATTTAGTAGAAAACCGTTATGTGGGTATGAAATCACGTGGTTGCTATGAAACCCCAGGCGGTACCATCATGTTACGTGGTCATCGTGCGATTGAATCCATTACGCTTGATAGAGAAGTCGCACATTTAAAAGATGATTTAATGCCGCGCTATGCTTCATTGATTTATAACGGCTACTGGTGGTCACCTGAACGTGTGGCGATTCAAACTTTGATTGATCACACACAGCATAATGTGAATGGTTGGGTACGCATTAAACTCTACAAAGGCAATGTGATTGTAGTGTCACGTGATTCAAAAACAGATTCATTGTTTGACATGAACATCGCGACCTTTGATGAAGATGGCGGCGCTTACAATCAAGCAGATGCAGGCGGTTTCATTAAGCTGAATGCTCTGCGTATGCGTATCGCAGCTAATGCGCGCATTAAACGTGGCAAATAATTTTTAGCTTATTTTTTATTTCACTTAATTTTTTCTTTAAAACTATGACTACTCAAATCGATCACGTTTCCGTCGTTAAAAAATCTAATGTTTTTTTTGATGGCAAATGTATTTCTCACAATGTCATCCTCGCCGATGGCACAAAAAAATCAGTAGGGATTATTTTCCCTGCCACCTTAGTGTTTAATACTGGTGTTCCTGAAATTATGGAAATCACTGCAGGCAAATGCCGTGCGCGTGTAAAGGGTGAAACGGAATGGAAGAATTATGAAGGTGGCCAGAGTTTTAGTGTGCCTGGCAATTCTAGTTTTGAAATTGAAGCTTTAGAGTTGGTCGACTACGTTTGCCACTTTGGCTAATTTTTTTACAGTACCACTGGTTCACTCTCTAAACTGACTCCGAATCGCAGAGCGACATCACTTCGTATGCGCTCTGCCAATGCTAGTATCTCGGCACCAGTCGCAGCACCGCGATTAATTAATACCAAAGCTTGTTTGTCATGTACTCCTGCTGCACCTAAGGCTTTACCCTTCCAACCACATTGATCAATTAACCAAGCCGCAGCAAGTTTATAACTGCCATCCGCTTGTGCATAACTCACCAGTTCTGGATAACGTTGATGTAAATCTATGTTTACCGACGCAGTCACAACTGGGTTCTTGAAAAAACTACCCGCATTTCCTATCACGGAAGGATCCGGTAGCTTGCGTGTTCGTATCGCTACGACTGCAGCACTTATCTCAATAGCAGTGGGATGGGGAATGTCACTCAACTCTTTTGCAAGTTCAGCGTAACCTAACTGAGGTTGCCATTTCATTGGTAAGGCGAAGGTCACATCCAAAATCACTGCGCGTCCACGTAAGCGATGTTTGAATATGCTATCGCGATAACCAAATTCACATTCCTCACGTGAGAGTGCATGTACTTCGCCATCTTCAAAATCAAAATAATGTAGCGAATGAAAATGCTGCGATAACTCACTGCCATAAGCGCCTATATTTTGTATCGGTGCAGCACCTACTGTCCCGGGTATGAGCGATAAATTTTCTAATCCACCCCAACCTTGCTCTAATGTCCATTGCACCAAGCTATGCCAGTTCTCGCCTGCCTGCGCCTGCACAAGTCTTAGGCCATCTTCTTCACCCAACAGGCTGATGCCACGATTCATCATATGCAGCACCAACACATCTAGATCACGAGTAAGTAAGAGATTACTGCCACCGCCTAAAATCAAACGCGGTAGTGCTGCTAGGACGGTATCCTGCCGTATTGCTTTTAATTGGTCAGAGTGCTGAATTTGCAGATAGTGGGAAGCAACCGCTTCCACACCAAAGGTCGTTAAGGCCTTGAGTGAAACATCATTCTGCACAGACAATGTGGTTTTAGCGGGAAGGTTCATAGCGCTGGAATTATACCCAGCCATCGGTCAGTTGCCTTTTTTCCGCTAGAATGCGGGCTTATGTTGTCTTGCAAGGAGTAAAACCATGCCATCATTTGATGTTGTATCCGAAGCCAATCAGGTCGAAATTAAAAACGCTGTCGATCAGGCGAATAAGGAAATTACGACGCGTTTTGACTTTAAAGGTAGTGATGCCCGCGTCGAGCAAAAAGAAAAAGAGCTCACCGCTTATGCTGATAGTGAATTTCAGTTAGGACAAGTACGCGATGTACTCACAACGAAAATGACTAAGCGAAATGTCGATGTGCGTTTTTTAGATATTGGCAAAGTTGAAAAAATGGGTGGCGACAAAGTTAAGCAAGTCATTAAAATTAAAAACGGTATAGAAAGTGATGCAGCGAAAAAAATTCAGCGCATCATAAAAGACAGTAAGATTAAAGTACAAGCTAGCATACAAGGTGATGCATTACGTGTCACTGGTGCTAAACGCGATGACTTACAAGGTACCATCGCTTTACTCAAAAAAGAAGTGACTGACTTGCCCTTAGAGTTTAATAATTTTAGAGATTAACGATCTCTGTAAATTTGATTCAAAAAAATGGCCCCGATTTTTTTACCTACCGGGGCCATTGCATATTCAACTGCAGAATTTAACTGCAGAATTTAAGTACTTTTCTTTGCACGTCGTGTTTTAACTGCTGCTGCTAGTCCTTCTAAGACTTGCAAACTACTATACCAATCTATGCAACCATCTGTGATGGATTGACCATAGGTCAACGATTTGCCAGCAACCAGATCTTGACGACCTGCCACTAAATGCGATTCCACCATCACACCCACGATACGATCATCACCGGCTGCGATTTGCGTCGCAATGTCAGCGCACACAGGCACTTGATTCTCAGGTTTTTTCGAGCTGTTCGCATGCGATGCATCAATCATTAAAAGTGCTGCTAAGCCTGATGCAGTCAGATCTTTAGATGCTGCATCCACGCTTGCTGCATCATAGTTAGGTGCTTTACCACCGCGCAGAATCACATGGCAATCTTCATTGCCATTAGTAGAAACAATAGCGGAATGACCACCCTTAGTTACTGAAAGAAAGTGATGGGGTTGCGATGCTGCTTTGATAGCATCCACAGCAATTTTAATATTGCCGTCGGTGCCATTTTTAAAACCGACTGGACATGATAAACCTGAAGCTAATTCTCTATGTACTTGTGATTCTGTAGTACGTGCTCCGATAGCGCCCCAGCTAATTAGATCAGCAACATATTGCGGACTGATCACATCTAAAAACTCGGTACCTGCTGGTAAACCTAGTTCATTAATATTCATCAGCAGTTCACGCGCAATACGCAAACCATCATTAATACGGAAACTGTTATCCAAATACGGATCATTAATCAATCCTTTCCAGCCCACTGTAGTGCGCGGTTTTTCAAAATACACACGCATGATGATTTCTAACTCACCTTTGAAACGTACACGCTCTTTTACTAAACGCTGTGCATATTCCATCGCTGCTTTAGTGTCATGGATAGAGCAAGGTCCTATGACCACCATCAACCTATCATCTTCACCATGCAAAATATTATGCAAAGCATTACGTGCATCAGCAGTGACACTAGCGATGTGCTCGGTACAGGGATACTCACGTATGAAATGTGAGGGTGGAGTTAACTCTTTCAATTCACGTATCCTCAGATCATCGGTGCGGGGCATGGCTTCTCCAAATACAGTTATCTCAAAAAGCAAAAACCGCCAGTTGGCGGTTTTAAGGAATGTCGGTTTGTTTGTAAATTTATGTTTACGTGAACTTACCGCTGCTCCACCGCCGGTTGGCTGGAATAGCTAAAGTGCAGATAAAAATAAAAGTCCAAACGCGACATAGGATTTACTTAACAGCGAAATTTTTTACAGGGTGAGATAGTGCTACAAATCAGACAATTTGGCAAGCTGAGTTAGTAAATTAGTAATTAATAAAGTGAGTCACAAATAAACTCATGACTCACTCAGACCAACAATTTAAGCTGTTCCGCCTACTGTCATGCCTTCTATCTTCAACGTCGGCTGACCAACTCCTACAGGCACGCTTTGACCTTCTTTACCGCATACGCCCACGCCTGAATCTAGCTTCATGTCATGGCCAATCATGGTCACTCGATTTAATACCTCAGGACCATTACCAATTAAGGTTGCGCCCTTCACCGGATAAGACAACTTACCATCCTCAATCATCCACGCTTCGCTGGCTGAGAAAACAAATTTGCCATTCGTGATATCTACCTGTCCGCCACCAAAATTGCTGGCATATAGTCCATTTTTAACTGAAGCGAGTATCTCTGCCGGATCACGATCACCCGCCAACATATAAGTGTTAGTCATACGTGGCATAGGCAGATGTGCAAAGGATTCACGACGCGCATTGCCAGTAACAGGCATATTCATTAAGCGTGCATTCATGGTGTCTTGAATGTAACCTTTGAGTATGCCGTCTTCAATCAAAGTTGTGCATTGCGTAGGATTGCCTTCGTCATCAATATTCAATGAACCACGACGATCAGCTATGGTTCCATCATCCACCACTGTTACACCTTTGGCTGCAACACGTTCACCTATGCGTCCTGAGAATGCACTCGAGCCTTTACGATTAAAGTCACCCTCTAAACCATGACCGATTGCTTCATGTAACAACACACCCGGCCAACCTGGTCCTAACACGACGGTCATAGGGCCAGCAGGTGCGGGACGTGCTTCTAAATTCACTAAGGCAGAAGCGACCGCTTCACTGGCATATTTCTCTAACAGTTCATCCGTGAAATAGCTGTAGTCATAACGACCACCACCACCGGCACTGCCCACTTCACGCCGACCATTTTGTTCAGCAATCACTGTCAGTGAAAGCCTGACTAAAGGTCGTATATCAGCAGCAATCACACCATCACTGCGCACCACTAACACCACATCATATTCACCCGACAAACCTGCCATGACTTGCGAGACGCGTGGATCTTTAGCACGTGCAATGCGTTCTATTTTTTCAACCAACTTTACTTTTGCAGTGGCATCGAGTGAAGCTAAGGGATCATGCTCGCTATACAAAGCACGCGCTGAACCTGGTTGTATGGTGGAAGCGACTTTGATACGGCCTGCACCTTGACGTGCGATGGTGCGTGTCGCTGCAGCTGCTTGTAGCAATGCATGCTCAGAAATTTCATCAGAATAGGAGAATGCAGTTTTATCACCTGAGACTGCACGCACACCTACACCTTGATCAATTGAGAAGCTCCCTGTCTTGACTATGCCTTCTTCTAAACTCCAACTTTCACTACGCGTAAATTGAAAATATAAATCTGCATAATCCACACGATGGGTAAAGATGGCACCCAAACTCTTGAG
>JBEDCU010000085.1:0-14632 GCA_041176585.1 Pseudomonadota bacterium | reverse complement strand
GATCGTGATTGTGTGATGAGTCAAAACGCTGACATGCATGAGCATGGTGTATCAGCTTGGCAAACGCGTGACTCAGCAATCGCAGAGATAGCCAGACTCAATCAAAGTGAATATCGCGTTGTAATAACGAGTAATCAACCTGGCATAGCAAAAGAGCAGTTTGATATGAAAACACTGAATGCAGTGCATAACAAACTACATCGTACTGCACAGGCCTTAGGAGCACATATCGATGCTATCTTTTTTTGCCCTCATGCTGCGTCAGATGACTGTGATTGTCGTCAGCCTAAGCCTGGCATGCTACAAGCAATAGGCAAACGTTTTGATCTCAGCTTGAAGTATGTGGCTGTGGTGGGTGATACTCTACCAGTATTACAAGCTGCTTTCGCTGTTGGCAGCGTGCCTTATTTGCTGCTTTCAAAAACAGGACTAAGCACAAAAGAAAAAGGTGGGCTTCCTCCTAGCACAATTGAGATGCAGGATTTACGTGCAGTGGTCGATAGTTTAAATCAGCGTGAGCAATTAGCAGTAGAAATGGTAGAAGCTGCTCGTCATGCTCTGCATAAGAAAAAATAATATTTCTTTAAAAAGAATTCATCCCTAGCTGGAGCTTGTATGTCCCAAACGGGTCTATTTGTTAGATCACTCGTGTTCGCTGCTTTGCTTTTGATTGCTACTGTAATCTGGGCTATCGCATGCTTTGGATTTTTCTTACTGCCTTATCGTCAGCGATATTGGGCAATCTCCCGTTGGAATGTATTTATCATCTGGGCAGCTCGCACTGTGTGTGGCATAGCCTATGAAATCAAAGGCTTTGAAAATCTTCCAGATGTGCCAGTAATTTTGTTATCTAAACATCAATCCGCATGGGAAACGATTTTTTATCTGTGCGTCATGCCCCGTCCTTTGATTTTTGTTTTTAAACGTGAGTTGTTGTTCGTACCTTTTTTTGGTTGGGGCTTAGGCATGCTGAGAATGATTGCGATTAATCGCAGCAAAGGACGCGATGCTATGGCACAGGTGATTGCCACTGGCAAGCAACGCTTAGCAGATGGACAGTGGGTCATCATGTTCCCAGAAGGGACACGCACTACAGTGGGTACAAAAGGGCAATATAAAGCAGGTGGAGCGCATTTAGCCATAGGTACGGCAACACCTGTAGTGCCTATCGCTGTTAATTCAGGCGACTGCTGGCCACGCAATGCATTTATTAAAAAACCCGGCAAGATTATTGTGTCAATTGGTCAACCCATCTCGCCTGAGGGTCATAATGCACAAAGTCTGATCCGTGAAGTCGAAAATTGGATAGAATCTGAAATGCGCGTGATTACACCGACTGCGTATTTGCAAAAAACTGATGATCATTAATTACACACCCTTATTCGCAAACTACATTCCATGTCACTGACACGGTTCTTACGTAAGCACATGAATGATCCTAGCCAGCTTTCCCTGCTGCTGGATGTCTGTCCATCAGATGACGTTAATGCATCACCTACTGCATCCACCACTTCCGCCACTCAGTTAGAAACTGCTAGTCCTCAGTCGGTACCACTTGCATCCGAACCAAAAATAGAGCACCCCCATCACTTGAGTGAAGCGCATCGCGCTGTGACGCCTAAAGTTGGCACGCGCCGCATTATGTTGGACCAGACCGCACTGGATTATCAATTGCATCGCTCAAAACGTCACACCATAGGATTTGCAGTCAGTGAAGAAGGCTTGAGAGTGACCGCACCACGCTGGGTACCGGTTTCTGAAATTGAACTCGCGATTATTGAAAAACAAAATTGGATTTTCAATAAAATGAATGAACAACGTGAGCGCTCAGTGCGACGCTTACAACCGCCTATGCGTTGGCAAGATGGCGCAACAATTCCTTATCTGGGCACGAGCATTACGATTAAGCTCGATGAATCTGTGCAAGCAGGTGTGCGGTTTGATGAAGCTGCATTTGTTTTATACATCAGCCTACCTGCTTCAGCGAGTGAACAACAATTAAAAGATCGTGTTTTAGGTTGGCTACAAGGTGAAGCAAAAAAATTATTCGCGGAACGACTCGTAATTTATGCAGAAAAACTGCAAGTTCGCTTTCAAAGTTTTGCCCTCTCCTCTGCTGCAACCCAATGGGGTTCTTGTACTGCGGAAGGTCGTATCCGTTTAAATTGGCGACTCATGCATTTTGCATTACCTAATATTGATTATGTGATTGCGCATGAACTCGCGCATCTGCGTGAAATGAATCATGGCCCTGAATTTTGGGCGACGGTGCAATCTGTATTTCCTGAATTTGCAGCAGTCCGCAAAGCTTTACGTAATCACGAACCAGAAAAACTACCTATATTTTAAAAGGGAGTCATATGCGCTTACTTCACACCATGCTACGCGTAGGCGATATGCAGCGCTCCATCAATTTTTATACCAAAGTCATGGGTATGACTTTACTACGCACCACAGACAGACCTGATCAAAAATACACTCTCGCTTTTCTTGGTTATGGCAGCAATCCTGAGCATGCTGAAATTGAACTAACCTTTAACTATGGCGTGGATCAATATGACTTAGGCACGGCTTATGGTCATATCGCTATTGGTGTGCAAGATGCAGCGGCAACCTGTGCCGCAGTAAAAGCTAGCGGCGGCAATGTCACTCGCGAAGCAGGTCCTGTAAAAGGTGGTAATACTGTGATTGCATTTATTCAGGATCCAGATGGTTACAAGATAGAGTTGATAGAGCGAGATGCGTAACTAAAGCTCTTCATCATTTTATAGCCACAAGATTCGCACTACTAATTCTTCAATTTTGTAGATATAGCGTCATCCCAGTCAACAATGAGCAATAAGTTTTCTGAATAGCGCTTTGCATACTCATCACATCGGACTGTAATCATTTGATTTTCTAGTGCAGGTATATAAGTTATTTTCCCTGCACTGGAGCCGACTATCAGATCTAATCTTAATTCATGCCCTTCGCTCATTGAATCACTGATACAACTGAGTGCCAGACAAGGCAGTGTCTTTCCAGAGATGCGACAGCTTGGTTTATGTACTTTTAAAATACGCAACCCAAATAGTTTTGCTGTACGAATTAATAAATCTATTGTGTAAGGTGTCGATAGGTCTGCAACTGCAGGAAATGGTTGTAGGTCTATCTTTTTTAAACCGCATAGAATCTTCAGCGACCAAAGAAAATCATTTTCTTGTAGAGCTTCACTTTCGTCTAGCATACGTTTTTGTAAGCGTAGAAATGCCATGGTGCTTGTTTCCTTTTTTTAGATAGGAAACAAATCTATTTTCTACTAAGCATGGGGTCAACTTACTTCTACATCTTATGCGCAATACGCACAATGTCTGCTCATTAATGTAAAGAGTCAAACTAAGATGCAGTATTAAACTACTTATGCGTGCTCAGCTAACTCTCTAGCTAATCGCACAAATTGTTCAACTGAGACGGTTTCTGGTCTGACCTTAGGATCAATACCTAGATCAATTAGTTGATTTTCAGTGAAAAGACCAGATAAACAATTACGTAAGACTTTGCGTCTTTGAGAAAAAGCTTTCATCACCACTAGTTCTAACTTCTGTTGTTCACACTCTGGTGGTTTTGCAATAGGCAGCATACGAACAATTGCTGACTCTACTTTAGGTGGTGGATCAAATGCGGTCGGTGGCACGATGAATAAACAATCCATCGTATAACGCCATTGCAGCATAACGGAGAGTCGTCCATATTCTTTGCCGCCAGGTTCAGCTACCATGCGCTCAACCACTTCTTTTTGCAGCATGAAATGCTGATCAATAATCTGCGCGCTAAAGTCTGCCAAATGGAATAGCAAGGGCGTAGAAATATTATAGGGAAGGTTACCCACCACACGTAACTTGCGATCGGGCTGTGCTGCGTTGATTAATGATCCAAAATCAAATTGCAAAGCGTCTGCCGCATGCATGATGAGATTGGCTGACTTGAATTTTTTCTCCAGCAGTACAACCAGATCTCTATCAATTTCTACAACATGCAATTCTTTTAAGCCTTGCAATAACAAAGCAGTCATTGCGCCCTGACCAGGTCCAATTTCCACCATGTGATCATCTTCTTGCGGCGCAATCGCATTAATGATGCTGCTTATAACTAATTGATCGGTTAAAAAATTTTGACCAAAACGTTTTCTTGGGATGTGCTTCATGACTTAATGGCTTGCCGTATTTGTAGCCATCTGCACTGCGACTTTGATCGCCGTCGTCATACTGCCATATTCAGCTAAACCTAAACCTTGTGCAGCAAGATCAAGTGCAGTGCCATGATCCACTGAAGTGCGAATCAAAGGCAAACCTAAGGTGATATTCACACCTTGACCAAAGCTCGCGTATTTCAAAACAGGTAAACCTTGATCGTGATACATCGCTAGCACGCAATCGGTCTCTTGCAAATATTTAGCTTGAAACAAAGTATCTGCAGGATAAGGACCAGTCACTTTCCATCCGCGCTGTTGTGCCTCAAGAATCGCAGGTGTTATCACATTGATTTCTTCATGACCAAGATAACCACCTTCACCTGCATGCGGATTTAATCCTGTCACACAAATTCTTGGATCAGTTATACCAAAGCGCGACTGCAAATCATGCTGAATAATTTCTATAGTCTTGAATAAATTATTTTTTGTAATGGCAGCAGACACATCTTTTAATGCTAGATGCGTGGTCGCTAATGCAACCCGCAAACTGTTTGCTTCTGATCCGGCTGCCAACATCATCACTACATTTGTAGTGTTAGTTTTTTCAGCTAGATATTCGGTATGACCTGTGAAGTGCAGTCCAGATTGATTAATCACACTTTTTTGTAGTGGCGCAGTGACGATTGCATCAATCTCACCTGCCATGGCAGCTGCAATCGCAAGATCAAGCGTTTGCAACACAGCTGGAGCATTCAATGGATTCGTTAGGCCTGGGATAACGGGTACTGCAAGAGGGCAATCAATCACAACAATATGCTGAGGATTTTTTTCTGTTGATGCAAACTGCGCTAGTGATTGCATCACCTGCACTGTTTGCTTAAGCTGCAAGCTCACTGCTAGCGCTTTTAGCTGTGCTGCGTCACCTAATAAAACAATGTCGGCAAGCGCTTGATTGTGAACAGCAGCAAGCAACGATATTTCTGGGCCTATTCCTGCGGGCTCGCCACAGGTGATGGCTATTCGCGGCAATATTCGCGGCAATATTTGCGGCAACATTTTTTGATTGTGCTTCACAAGTCTATGCTGCCACTAGGGTGATACATCTTATTAGCGGATTTGATTAATTTCATCCTGCCTATACTCAACATAAGCACGATCACGCAATTGACGTAACCAATCTTCATACGCTTCTTCTAACTTTCTATCTCTTAATGCTTGACGTGCTGTCAGTCGTAAACGTTCACGTGATATTTCTTCGGTTTTACGCTCGACCACTTGAATTAAATGATAACCAAAGGGCGACTCTACAGGTTCACTCACTTGTCCTGGTTGTAGTGCATTCATTGCACGCTCAAATTCAGGCACTGTATCACCTGGATAAACCCAGCCTAGATCACCACCTTTGCTAGCGGATAAGTCATTTGAATACAGCTTCGCTAGATCTTCAAATTTAGCCGCTTTATTATTTAAGCGCGTTTTTAATTCCGTTAATTTACGCTTGGCTTCAGATGCAGGCACAACTTGATTTACTTTAATCAAGATATGACGTGCTTTAGTTTGTTGCACCATTCTTGCCCCACCCGATTGCACTTCACTCGCGCTACGCTTTCCTAACAGCTTGAGTATGTGAAATCCGTTTGCGCTACGTACCACTGCAGAGACTTCATTCGGTGCGAGCTTTTCTGTCACTTCAACATACAGTTGTGGCAAACGTGACTGACTACGCCAACCAATTAATCCACCTGCCATTGCATCACTAGCATCTGAAAAACTGGCAGCTATTTTTGCAAAATCTCCACCTGATTTTAATTGTGCCATTGCAGTTTCTGCGCGCTGACGACGATCCGCAATTTGTTGTGCACTCGCGTTTTCTGGTACGCGCACTAAAATATGAGCAATATTGATTTCATCTTCTGCACCTTGCGTTTTACCAGCAGAAGCAGCGAGAAAATTATCGATCTCAGATTCACTAATCTGTAATTTATTATCGACTTCTTTTTCACGCAAACGCTGCAAGGTAATTTCTTCTCTTATCTCTTCACGAAAGCGAGAAAAAGGAATGCCGTCTTTTTCTAGCTGATCACGGAAACTTTGTATTGATAAATTAT
Source organism: Pseudomonadota bacterium (assembly GCA_041176585.1). Taxonomy (GTDB): domain Bacteria; phylum Pseudomonadota; class Gammaproteobacteria; order Burkholderiales; family Burkholderiaceae_D; genus Pernthalerella. The sequence goes on along the minus strand of JBEDCU010000085.1, from coordinate 8,353 downwards.
TTTGTTCAGCAATACGCGCAACTGAACGATCTAGCATGATGTCATCTATCCGTATGCCGCTTTCTTTAGCCAGCTGCATTTGTGCACGATTGACTATCATGCGCTCTAGTAATTGGCCTTTCAATACATCACGAGCAGGCATTTGTATTTTTTCGCGCTGCATACGACGTTCAATTAACTTCAAACGATCTTCTAATTCTTTGAGTGTAATGACTTCAGAATTGACTACCGCGATAATCGTATCAACGAGCACTGGCTGTTGTTTAGATTTCTCTTGCGCCTTGGTTATGGATGCAGTTGTGAGCAAGGATGAAACGAGCAAGGTTGCGATCAATTTCATTAGGATAGGTGCATTCATCATCTTCATGGGTGTATTCCAGTGACAGTTCAGTAGTAAAGAACAAATTAATCAGGTTGCGTTAGTTTTTGGTAGCCAGGTACATTGGCGCGCAAAGCGGTTAAAGGATTAGAGCCTAAGGACGACAGACCATTAAATTCTAACTGTAAAAATACGGTGGTATTGACGACGCCTTGCGCGGTTGGTGTACGTTGACCTACGAAACGAAATATCCAGCAATCCGCTCTATATTCCGCGCCTATCAGCGATTGCCCGACATCTTGCTCTTTAATTAGATAGTTCAATCTTCCTACACCATACCAACGTGCAGACAAAGGCCACTGGCCTGAGATATCAAAGATTTCAAAGTTGGCAGCGGGATCGGTGCTGCGTATATCGCGACGATATTGCACATTCAAGACCTTCATGGGTTCAGGCTGCCAAAAGGTACCGAAATTTACGCGATTGAAAATTTGATTTGATTGGCTGTACTGAAAGTTTGCGTCTAATCGTAGTTCTTTGGTGACTCGACCCGAGCTCAGCAATAAAATATCGGACTTCGCATCTGAAGTGGTACTTGTTTGTGACGCCGGATTTCCCAAAATTACACGAGGGTCAGCAAACGAAAAACGCTGCGCCACTGCTACACGTAATCTTTCTTGTCCTTCAATTTCCAGATAGCGCGACATTAAAGCGGTGGTGACTGTACTTGCATCACCAACTCTATCATGACCTACGAAACGATTTTCTCTAAATACTTGTGCGTAATTAAAGTCCGCTTCAGCAGAATCAAAATTAGGATACAAGGTTAAATCTTGTTTGACATACGGTGTATGCGAGATAAACAGACGTGGCTCTAAAGTTTGCGTTGCATCTCTTCCAAAAAAACTTGCGTCACGCTCAAAAATTAAACCCGAGTCTAGCGATGCAGTAGGAATCGCTCGCGCTGGCGCAGTCATCGATGCATACGGAATTTGATCAAGATTATAGTTCGTCATATGTAAAGACAAACTCGGTTTGATAAATGCACCTGGGCGCTGCCAACGATAAGTCATGCGTGGGTTGAGCACCATACGATCTGCATTTTTTACAACTTGAGTCGCACCTTGAAAGCCAGTCGAATGAGAAAACCGTGTGAAGTCTGAATTCAATTCCAGACTCAAACCATTATCGTAATAATTAAATTTTTGATAGGTCAGTTGCGGCAATCTAGCATAGGGAATCGCAATCGGCGCATTCGCGTCCTGCAAAATTTGAAAATCTGTTACACGGAACATAGCGCGCTGATCTATATCGCTATAGTTCAACACTGCATCACGAAGCAGCAAACGACGACTCGTACCAGGATTACTAAAGCCTAAGCTGAATGGAAAATCATTCGGATAACCATTATCAGATGCAGCATTCAAATTTGAATTAAAGGTCAAGCCAGAGCCAAAGTTTTGTCGGTGCTGCGAGCTTACGATGTAACGATTTTCACCGGTAACTGCATCACTATTCAAATATTCTGCTTTTGTTTGACCCGCATACTCTCTATCCATATAGCGCGCTTCACCGCCTAACATTAATCCACGTCGTGAAATGTAATGTGGATATAAAGTGAGGTCACGATTCGGTGCTATATCTACATAATATGGTGTGGTGACTTCCAAGCCACCGGTGGTCGATGTAATGATGGTAGGAGCAAGAAATCCCGATACTCTCTCTTCAGCTAATGGGAATGAAATATAAGGTGTACCCGCAATCGGCACTCCTTTAAAAACTAAAATTGCATTCCGTGCGACGCCCTTACCACTATCATTATCTAAAGACAGTTTGCTAGATTTTAAATACCAATCTGGATCAGGACCTTCACAAGTAGTGAAATCTCCTCCCAACACAGTGGCAGAATCTTGTGATTCAAATTCCACACGCTGCGCACGACCTTGTGCATTCTTACGTAATAAACGATAGACAGGACTATCCATATAACCGATACCTGTATCCATTTTTAATTGCAGTTGATTGCCTGTGAATTTATCACCTGCTCTATCAATAAACACATGACCGAGTGCTTTAACTTTGTCATCCACAATATCGTAATAAATATCATCCGCTTCGATATGTGAATTGCCTTTATCTACCTTCGCATCTTTTTCTAGCGTGATAGTTCTATCAGGCCGACCATTAATCTGTTGTGCTTCTAGTTTGACTGGACTATTCAGCGCGGAATCATCATTCAAAAAATCAACTGCACTCACGCTGGCATGCGTCATCCACAGCAGCAAACCGAAGTAGATCGGGCTTACACGGAATGACTGGGAAGAGGTTGAAAATACCAAACGCTGGTTCATGAATGAAGAGGTCTCGCGGCTAGAGGCGCGTTATTGGTGTGAATCCCGTATTATATGGGAACTCCCTGCCGGTAATACCTTACCGGACATGCTTACCAACCTGCTTTTCCGGTTTTTTCATGTCAGATTTATACGATTCCGACCCTAGACTACAAAATTGTCGCCTCTGGCTATCCACCATAACGACTCCAGCACCCATCGTCAGCTCACTAAGACCTGCTTCTTCGGATGCGAGTTTTCGTCGTTATTTTCGGGTTGATGGGGCAGATGGATCGACTTACATCGTCATGGATGCCCCGCCTCCTCAAGAGGATGTCCGTCCTTTTATAAAAATTGCAGATTTATTTGGCAAAACAGGGGTGGCGGTTCCCGTTATATTGGCCAAAGATGAAGATCAGGGCTTTTTGCTCTTATCCGACTTGGGCTCGACTACCTATCTCAGTTGCCTAACCCAAGAGACAGCTTCTCCGCTTTATATGGATGCGATTGACGCACTCATCCAATTGCAATCGCATAGTCAAGCGGGCGTCTTACCCGCTTACGACCGCGAATTACTGCATAAAGAATTAATGCTGTTCCCAGATTGGTATATCAACAAGCATTTGGGTGTAACGCTGTCAGAAAAACATGCGGCTGATTTAAATAAAGTCTTTGAAGTTTTACTTGCCAATAATTTGGCTCAAGCACCAGTGTATGTGCACCGTGACTATCATTCACGCAATCTCATGCTGTTAAAACAAAATAATCCCGGCATTTTAGACTTTCAAGATGCGGTGTATGGCCCCATTACTTATGATTTAGTGTCACTGCTGCGTGATGCCTACATACAGTGGGATGAAGAACAAGTATTAGATTGGGTGATTCGTTACTGGGAACGTGCTAAACGCGCTGGCCTGCCTATCAACCCTGATATCGATGCTTTCTATCGAGACTTCGAATTCATGGGCTTGCAACGTCACTTGAAGGTGCTTGGTATTTTTGCTCGTTTGTTTCATCGTGATGGCAAAGATGCTTATCTCAAAGACATGCCACTAGTCATGGAATATACGCGTAAGACTGCGCATCGCTATTTAGAACTCATACCGCTCTTACGCTTGCTCGATGAGATAACGGCTAACACATCGCAGGTCGGCTATACCTTTTAATATGAAAGCGATGATTTTTGCAGCCGGTCGCGGTGAACGTATGCGGCCTCTGACAGATACCTGCCCCAAACCACTCTTGAATGTACGTGGTCGTCCTTTGATTGTGTGGCACATACTCAATCTTGTGAAAGCTGGCATTACAGAGATCGTCATTAATCATGCGCATCTCGGTCACATGATAGAAGATGCATTACAAGATGGCAGTCAATTCGGTGCGCATATTGTGTATTCACCTGAAGGCTCTGCATTAGAAACTGCAGGCGGCATTGCAAAAGCTAGACATTTACTAGGCGAAGCACCTTTCGTTGCAATAGCCGGTGATGTTTTCTGTCCTTATTTCGATTACACATTAGTGACTGATGCTCTACAAGATGAAGATGTATGGGGCAAACCCCATCCTGAACATCAGCGTGATATGGCTTGGCTGTATCTTGTAAAAAATCCTGCGCATAACCCTAAGGGTGATTTTGCTTTGCATAACTTCAGCATTGCTAATACTGGAGAATTACTTCACACCTTCTCAGGCATAGGCGTCTATAGACCTGCCATGTTTGATAGCGTAAATGCAGGAGACAGTGCCAAGCTTGCACCACTGCTGCGCGAATTTGCAGATCAAGGCAAAATTGGTGGTGAGTTATATCGCGGCGACTGGACTGATGTCGGAACAGTCGAACGCTTGAATCAATTAAACGCACCTATCCGTTAGGAAAAAATAAAATGAATGTTTATGCAAAGCGACGCGCCGCACTCTTAGCACGCATGCAAGCGCAAGGTGGCGGTGTGGCCATCATCCCTACCGCTTCCGAAGTCATGCGCAATGCTGATGCCGATTATCCTTATCGTCATGATAGTTATTTTTATTACCTCACAGGCTTTACTGAGCCGGAAGCGACCTTAGTCTTAGTAGCCGGCGCAAAACAACAAGCCATTCTCTTTTGTCGCGAAAAAAATATGGAACGCGAAATATGGGATGGTTATCGCTACGGCCCTGCCGCAGCAAAAGAAGAATTTGGTTTTGATGCAGCTCATGCTATCGATCAAATCGATGTTGAGCTACCTAAGCTCATGACCAACATGCCTACCTTGTTTTATGCCTTAGGCAGTGATGCCAAGCTTGATGCGCGTATACAAAATTGGCTAAGTGGTGTGCGAGCACAAATTAGAGCAGGCATTAGCGCACCATCCGCTGCTATGGATGTGCGCGTGTTACTCAATGAAATGCGCTTAATAAAAGATGCAGATGAAATCGCAATCATGCAACGCGCTGCGACTATCTCAGCACATGCCCATGCGCGTGCTATGCGATGCGCAAAAGCAGGCTTACGTGAATATCATCTGGATGCAGAACTCTTACATGAATTTCGTCGTCATGGTTCACAGTTTCCTGCTTATGGCTCCATCGTTGCAACTGGTGCAAATGCATGTGTCTTGCACTATCGCGCAGGCGATGCTGAATTACGCGATGGAGATTTAGTGTTAATTGATGCAGGCTGTGAACTTGATAGCTATGCATCGGATATCACACGCACTTTTCCAGTAAATGGAAAATTTAGTGGCCCTCAAAAAACTTTATATGAAATCGTCTTAGCAGCACAGCAGGCAGCGATAGCAGCAACTAAACCAGGACTACGATTTATTGATGGTCATGATGCTGCAGTCAAAGTTTTATCGCAAGGCATGCTAGATACTGGCTTGTTAGATAAAAATAAAGTAGGCACTTTAGATGATGTCTTAGCTAAAGGTGACTACCGACATTTTTACATGCACAGAACCGGACATTGGTTAGGAATGGATGTACATGATGTCGGTGACTATCGTGATGCCGCACCTGCTAGCGAAGAAAAACCTTGGCGCACTTTACAAGCCGGCATGGTATTAACCATAGAGCCAGGCATCTATGTCAGACCCACTGAAGGAGTGCCTGAAGAATTTTGGAACATAGGCATACGTATAGAAGATGATGCCTTAGTCACAGCAGAAGGTTGCAGCCTGCTCTCGCATGAAGCACCTAAAACCGTTGCTGAGATTGAAGCAGTCATGCGCGATAGATAATGCGCTTATTGAAGCTTCATTAATTATGCACAAAGAATTTGACATCACTATTGTCGGTGCAGGGCCAGTGGGCATGTCGCTCACTGCAATGCTCGTTCAGCAAGGTGTCAAGAGTGAACGCATACTATTAATTGATGCAAAACCTGAATCCACTTCTTTACAAGATCCACGTTCACTAGCGCTTGCAGCTGGTAGCAAACAAATCCTCGATACGCTGCATAGTTGGCCTACTCACGCTACGAGTATTACGCAAATTCATGTTTCTAGACGTGGCAGCTTTGGACGCACATTAATTAAATCAGATGACTATGCTTTAACCGCTTTAGGCTATGTCTGTCGTTATGGTGATGTGATTGCATCACTACTCAGCACCTTGCAACATCAGGATGTAGAAATACTACGGCCAGTTAGTATCAAAGATGTACAAGAATCTGATTCGCAAATCATACTCACTTTAGATGATGGCACTTCAGTACAAACAAACTGTTTGATACAAGCAGAGGGTGGCGTGTTCGGTTCGCAATCAACCCAGCCTGTGCATAGAGATTATCAACAGACTGCGATCGTGACGCATGTGCATTGCAGTGCGCCTATTAGTGGGCGTGCTTATGAACGCTTCACGAGTGAAGGTCCATTCGCTTTATTGCCACAAGATGAAGGCTACGCTTTAGTCTGGTGTGCACGACCCGAAACGGTGGCGCGCTTACTTGAATTATCCGATGCTGAATTTTTACAAGCTTGCCAAAGTACCTTCGGTAATAGACTAGGTCAATTCACACAAACTGCAGCGCGTATAAGTTACACCTTAGGCTTAAATGCGCATCCTGCAAGCACAGCGCGTAGTGTCGCTATTGGCAATGCCGCACAAACTTTGCATCCAGTCGCAGGACAAGGCTTAAATTTAGGTTTGCGTGATGCAGCAGTCCTAGCCCGTTTACTTGCCAGAGATTGTTCACCCGCTTCACTAGCTGAATTTATGCAGACACGGAGTAGCGATCGCAAACTCACTATTCATCTCACCGATGTCATGGCGAGAGTCTTTGCATCCAGCCCAGACCACTCTTGGACACAAACGCTACTGGGCTTGAGCTTAGGAGGCATTGATGCCATTAAACCAGTAAAAAAATATTTGGCTGAACAAATGATGTTTGGTTGGCGCGGATAATTATTGACCGCATCAAGCGAGCATCTCCTCTCAAGACGATAAAGACAATTCAGGTCTATAGACCGCAATTCTTGGCCTAGTCATATTTCTTCTGGATAATCACTGTAAAGCTAGTATATTGTTGCCGTGCAATTATTTAGTACTGAAATTTAGAAAAAAGGGAGTATGAAAATGGCAAGCCATCCCAATCAACCAGCGGCTGATAACTCAGATTTACCTGGCATATTAAAAAAATATGAAACCGTTGCATTGGTTTTACAAGGTGGCGGCGCACTTGGTTCTTATCAAGCTGGTGTGTTTGAAGCGTTAAGCGAAGTCGGCATACAGCCCACTTGGTTATCGGGTGTCTCAATTGGCGCTATCAATGCTTCTATCATTGCGGGTAACAAACCAGAAAATCAGGTATCGCGATTAAAAGATTTTTGGGAAATGGTGTCAGGCCATGGCTATGGTGCGCATTTGTCTAGCTTTGATTCATTACGTCAGCTACACAATATGACGAGTGCTTTCATGACCATGATGTCAGGCATACCTGGATTTTTCTCACCGCGCAGTATGAATCCATGGAGTCAAATTACTGGACAAGAAAGTGCTTCTAGTTACTACGATACGAGCAAGCTCTTTCATAGTTTGAATGATTTGATAGATTGGGATTTACTCAATAATCAACAACATAGACTAAGTGTTGGCGCTGTAAATGTACAGACCGGTAACTTCCGTTATTTTGATACAGCATTAGAGCGTTTAAATCCCAAACACACCATGGCCAGTGGCGCATTACCACCCGCCTTCTCATCAGTAGAAATTGATAATGACTATTACTGGGACGGCGGTATAGTCTCCAACACACCACTGCAATATTTACTTGAAGGTAAAAAACTAACGAACACGCTCGTGTTCCAAGTGGATTTATTTAATGCGCGCGGCAAACTTCCTAAGACCATGCCTGAAGTCATGATGCGTCAAAAAGACATCATGTATTCCAGTCGTACTCGTAATGCGACCGATCGTTTTAAGCGCATACACAATCTAGAAATTGAACTCTCGCATGCACTCAAGCGCATACCAAAAAATGAATTAACTGAAGAAGATCGCACGTTGTTAGCTACGCTCGATGAGAAATCACAAATCAAAGTCTTACATTTGATTTATCACCATAAAGAATATGAAGGTGATTCTAAAGATTATGAATTTTCTAAACTGACCATGCAAGAACACTGGGCAGCAGGATTAGAAGATACGCGCAGAACTTTGCAACATCGCGATTGGCTTAAACTACCTCATGCTAAGTTAGGTATGACTGTACATGATGTACATAGAG
>JBEDCU010000084.1:0-3566 GCA_041176585.1 Pseudomonadota bacterium | reverse complement strand
AACCACGCAAACCTAATAAACTAGCGCCATTGTAACGGGATGGATTGAGTCTTTGTGAAACTCGTTTCAACGCACGATAAGCAATCAATGCACCCAACATATCAATCCAACCTTTACTGAGTTCGGATTTGATCACACCTTTAATCAAGCGTCCCAGACCTTCCACAGATTTCAAGGTGACGTTACCAACAAATCCATCACACACAACAATATCTGTGGTGCCTTCAAAAATATCATTACCTTCAACGTTACCGTAAAAGTTAAGTAACCCTTTTGCATGATCTGCACGTAACAGTTCAGCAGTTTGTTTTACGAGTTCATTACCTTTAATATCTTCTGCACCAACATTTAATAAACCTATCGTTGGTTTAGGCTTACCTTCGACAGCGGATACCAACGCAGAACCCATCAACGCAAATTGATGTAAGTGCATAGGTTCGCAATCAACATTCGCACCTAAATCCAACATATAAGTTGGACCATCATTTTGATTTGGCAGTATGGTACAGATTGCAGGTCTATCTACACCGGGCAAAGTTTTAAGTAGATAACGCGACACCGCCATCAATGCAGCAGTATTACCTGCTGAGACACAAGCTTGTGCTTGACCTTGTTTAACCAGATCAATTGCCACACGCATGGAAGAATCTTTTTTACGACGCAGCGCTACTTCGAGCGAATCATCCATCTCCACCACTTCAGTAGCATGCACTATGCTCAATCGTGCATGATGCAAAGCGCCACGACGTTGTAGCTCAGCACGAATCGCATCTTCTCGTCCAACGAGTATGAGTTCAGCCTCGGATTCGCGCTTTAAAAAAGCAAGCGCAGCAGGCACAGTGACACGTGGGCCGTGATCACCACCCATACAATCAATTGATATTTTTTTCGTCATGGTGAATCAGCACAGACTGAAAGTAGTCATAGGGATGACTAGATCAGCAATAGTGGGAATGTACTGAGTAACGACAGAGGAAGGCAGTGTCTGCATACAAAAACGGCGCAAGCAGTCTAAGACTCTTCACGCCGGATTGTTTTTTTGAATAATGAAATTATTCGTCGTTCTTGGTCTTGATCACTTTACGACCACGATAAAAGCCATTTGGGCTGATATGGTGACGCAGATGTGTCTCACCAGTGGTTGGTTCAACTGCTGTTGCTGGTGCAGTCAAAAAATCATGCGAACGATGCATGCCACGTTTAGATGGTGATTTTTTATTCTGTTGAACTGCCATGATGCACTCCTAATACGATTAATCCAAAATTTTAACATAGTCAGCGCCTAAAACTGCGCTGTTGATAGGGGAATTGCTTGAATAGTTAAGATTTTTAGCCAATTTTAGTGAATCTCAGCAAACCTATAACCGACTAACTCGAGCAAAAAAGTTTCTTTTATTTTAATTTTTTCAACGCTGCGAACGGTGACACTGGCTTTTCATTGATGATTTCTGCCTTAAAACCATCGGGACACGTAGCGTGACGCGGCGACACAGGCAAGGCAAGCAAGGCTTCATCTTCTATTAAAACCGAATACTCCTGCTCAGGCGAGACAACAATGACATCAATACTGTCATCATTTAAGCGCTCTTCTAATTCATCAGCCTGCTCTTCGGTTTTAGCGAGCACCAAAGTAGAAACAGAATCTAAAGTTTCCACATAAGGCGTCAAACAACGCTGACAAATTAATTTCACCTGCGCTTGAATATGTAGCTTTAATTCAGGCGCACCAATCTGATGACGACCGCCAGAAAAATTCCAAACCAACTCGCCATCAGTAGCGACCAGTTCAGCACTGAGTCTTTTTAAATCTTGAATGGCATAGGAGCCTGATGCCTGATCAGCGTCTAAGCAAAACTTAAACAAGTCCATAGTCTTGCCATTCATGTCCGCGAGCCCGTCGAAAAACCTGAGATAATACTAGGGTTTTGTCTTATAAGTCAAAGCCTTACAGTGTTTGAGACTAGCTCACGTAGCTGTTTTGCAGCTGTTTTTTCAAGCACTCCATATGCCCAATACCACTTCTTTTTCTTGATAATTGTTTGCCATAAATGCAAGTCTCATCTTCTCCAGCTTCTCCACCCTCAGCAAACACACCACGAAGACTAATTCTCGCGTCCGGCTCAGCCTATCGCAAAGAATTACTGCAGCGCCTGCGTTTGCCCTTTGAAGTCATGTCACCCGACATAGATGAAACCAGTCTGCCGAATGAAACACCGGTAGCTACCGCACTGCGTTTAGCACAAGCTAAAGCACAAAAAATCGCCGAGCAGACCTCGCCCGCGCTGGTGATTGGTTCTGATCAAGTAGCAACGCTAGATGATCACCAAATAGGTAAACCAGGTAACCATACCAACGCATTAGCGCAATTACAAATGATGCGTGGTCGATCGGTTGTGTTTCACACTGCACTATGTTTAATCGACACGCACTCGACAAGTACCAAACCACTGCAAATAGAAAACATACAAACAGTGGTGACCTTCCGCGATTTGCCTGATGCAGAACTCGATGCGTATTTGAAAATAGAACAACCATATGATTGTGCAGGCAGCGCAAAAAATGAAGGCTTAGGGATAGCACTGATTGCCTCTATCGAAGGCACCGATCCCACCGCACTGACAGGATTACCACTCATTGCACTCACCACCATGCTGCGACATTGTGGTGTATCTTTTTTTTAAGCGTGACTAATTTCAACTAACACTTATGACCACGCTCTATTTAATTCCCACCTCATTAGGCCCTACTGAACTAGCAACCATTCTGCCGGCAGAAGTATGTGCTGTAACAGCATCCCTGCATCACTTCGTTGCTGAAAATGCCAAGACTGCGCGTGCATTTTTAAAGCAAGTAAATGTTAGTCATCCACTGTCTATCGCATTGCAAGAGATACACATCACTGAACTCAACATCAACACACCCGGAGCAGAATTATCAGCTTTATTAGATCCACTGCGTGCAGGATTTAATGTGGGCGTGTTATCAGAAGCAGGTGTGCCTGCGGTTGCCGATCCCGGTGCGAGCTTAGTTCGCTTAGCTCATGCAGAAGGCATCACCGTAAAACCCTTAGTTGGGCCTTCATCGATTTTATTAGCGTTAATGGCAAGTGGTTTAAATGGACAAAGCTTTGCATTTCATGGCTACTTACCTACCGATGCAAGTATGCGGAGTAAACGCATTAAATTATTAGAGCAACGCTCACAACAAGAAAATCAAACCCAGATTTTTATAGAAACGCCGTATCGTAATCAGGCATTATTAGAAGCCATGCTGAGTAACTGTAATGGTCAAACTTTAGTCTGTGTTGCTACTGATCTGACCTTAGCTTCGGAATCCATCAAGACTCAAACTGCTGATGCTTGGAAGCGAGATATTGCAAAAGGTCGGCTTCCTGATTTTCATAAGAAGCCAACCGTGTTTTTATTTTTAGCTGAATAAATTGTTCTTAGCGCAGCTTGATCGCTTCTGATTGCATCGCCTTCACAGCGCTTGCACCTGCTGCTGCACCTATCTTTTTCAGTACGCGATCAGATAAACCTTCATGCGCGGTGTAATCAACAATTTCT
>JBEDCU010000083.1:0-2687 GCA_041176585.1 Pseudomonadota bacterium | reverse complement strand
TCTAAGGTCAACAGTACTTCTCCTTTATGTACATGTTGACCTTCTCTTATGCGTACCTCTTTCACAATGCCGCCTTCAAGATGCGCGATCGGCTTACGATAATTTTCTACAATCACTAAACCCGATCCAATTGCAGCACTATCAAGTGGTGCTAGTACCGACCACACACCCAGTCCACCAAACAATAACAACACAGCGACTAGCCCACCGATGCGCAAAAATTTTTCTTGGCGTTCGATTTTTTTCGGCAAAACATCAGTAGGCAAGACGGTGACGACTTCTGGTTTATTTGACTTCAATGAATGTAGGTTGTTCATGCGAACACCTCATTACCTCGAATGGGATGTACACCTGCTCCACTATTTTTTTGGCTTAAAGCGAGTGCAACTTGATCGCGTGTGCCATATAAGGAGAGTTTTCCATCTACCAAAACTAAGACACGATCCATTTGTTCCAAAATATTATGTCTATGTGTGACGATAATGACTGTGCTACCTAGCTGACGTAATTCAGTTAATGCTTTTAAGAGCGCTGTATTACCTGCTTCATCTAAATTTGAATTTGGCTCATCTAAGATCACTACTTTAGGATCACCATATAAAGCACGTGCTAAGGCGACACGCTGTCGCTGTCCTGCTGATAATGTGAAGTGTCCTTCGAGTTTGGATTCATATCCATTCGGAAGTGCAAGTATCATTTCATGCACTCCCGCTCTACGCGCTGCTTTAACTACGGCTTCTGAATCAATGAAACCAAATCGCGCAATATTTTCAGCAATGGTTCCATCTAAAAGTTCGATATCTTGTGGCAGATAACCAATTGCATCTCCGAGTGCATTTCTTTGATATTGATTTAATTCAGCACCATCCAATCGCACGCTTCCTGAGACGGGCGTGTGAAGACCTAATAAAGTGCGAACTAAAGTTGATTTTCCTGCTGCACTGGGACCTATTACTGCTAGTTGCGTTCCGCTCTGTATACGCATACTCAGTTCTTTAATGATGGGCCCGCGCGCTCCATCTGGTGTGACAACAATTTTGTCTAATTTATAGTCCCCCACCACTTCAGGTAAGGACATTGCATGCTGACTTTCTTCATGCGTTAACAATAATTCTGATAAGCGAGAATAGCTAGACCGCGCTGCTGATAACCCTCGCCAATTTGCAATAAGTTGATCAATTGGTGCTAATGCACGTCCCAGTAAAATTGAACCTGCGATCACCATGCCAGGACTTATCTCACGTTGTATCGCTAAATAAGCACCTAGCCCTAACACTAAAGATTGAGAAGTGAGTCGGAAGGTTTTTGAGAGCGCTGCAATAAAGCCAGCTCTTCCACTTGCTTCATGCTGTGCGTTTAAAGCGGCACTACGATCATCCATCCATCTGGCACGCAAGCGTTCTAGCATGCCCATTGATGTAATGACTTCTGCGTTTCTTAAGTGAGATGCAGTTTGATAATTCGCTGTGAGATTAAATCGATTTGCATCTTGTAAAAGCTCTCGAGTTGCAAACTCATTCCAGATCGCTAATGCTGTCAATATCACCATACAGGCTATGGCCATACCCCCCATCCAAGGATGGAACACATACATCACAGCTATATAGATAGGCATCCAAGGTGCATCAAGCAAAGCAAATAATCCTGCACCAGTTACGAACTGTCTTACCTTATCTAAGTCATCTAATGGCTGAGCATTCGATCTTCTACCTCCACTCGCGATAGCTCGAGAAAAAATCGCATCATGAATTTTTGCGCTCAACATTGCATCAAAGCGCATGCTAGAAATGACTAATACTTGTGCTCGCAGCCACTCTAGTCCACCGTACACACTAAATAAAAATACCGTGATCAGGGTTAGCATCAACAAGGTAGGCAAACTACCTGTTGACAATACACGGTCATACACTTGCAACATGTATATCGTGGGTACCAACATGAGTAAATTCAAGAATAAACTACATACTGCCGCCGTAATGATTGCTGCCCTACTTGCTTTAAACACGGCTTTTAATGCGGGAGCCGTTGTTATAAAAGATGCCCATTCTTTTTTTGCTGTAGCCATGTTTTTTTCCTGAGATCTTAAGTTTTAAAAAACGTGATCCCGCATCTCACAACTTATAGTGAGATCTCTTCATGCGTGATGTAATGAATGCAATCCCGTGGGAAGGCGGGCGTGTGATTTATTGCAAGACGGTGTGCGGACCCACTGTCAGCGGCTCGGCATCTTGGGTACTTACTGGCCTAGGAGATTTCAATATCTGATTTAATTGCTGACTTAATTGCGCGACATGTTGCGGTGTCATGGCAATACGGCATTCCAGTCTGCCTTCGAGATGAATCGCACTTTCACCTTTGCGCGCAGCTGCTGAGATTTGATCAATGGTGTGATGCTCAAGAAAACCAAAATCTAAATAAACCAAACCTGCTGAGGGCTGCACTGCCGTGATGTTGGAGACGATTGCTCGCTCAGAACTTTCTACTGCTCGCAATCGCAAACTCACCTGTACTGATTGCTCTGTATTGCGATCGGCGCTACCGGTAACCGAGTGTGTTTCTTCTTTTTTAATTGCGTGCTGGCTCATCATCATTCTCCCAAGGAGGGTGGAGGAAATTACTTTTTGTTGTTCGAATGATAATTAACTAAGAAATCGCTGCGCAAGCTTGCATGAAGGGAACTACAAAGG
>JBEDCU010000082.1:0-6706 GCA_041176585.1 Pseudomonadota bacterium | reverse complement strand
CCGCAGGCCCCTGGTTCGAATACAGGTCGGCGAGCCTGAGAACTATTATTGGAATCAATCACTTAGCCCAACCCACAAGGTTGGGCTTTTTTTTAGTAGAACAGCGGAAGAGTAAAGGGCTTGCATTAAATACAAAACATTGCGATCGTTTTGAGGCCTCCGTCTACAATGTCGCTTTTAATTTATAAATACATATGGTCGTACACAATCACGAGTGGAATGCCGGCGATTTAGGCTGTGGTGAGTTGGTGTTGGGTGTGCGCAAACGCTTACGCGCGCATCCAGGGCAAGTGCTGAAGCTGATAGCACTCGACACCGGCGCTGTAGTCGACTTGCAAGCGTTTTGCAATATGACAGGACATGAGATGCTGGCCGTTGACGCTGCAACAAGAACTTACTGGTTGCGTGGTCGAGCGGCTTAATTTTTTTATTCGTTAATTGTTTCTAGAGGAGTTCACAATGTCCGGCAAATTCTGTATCAATCTCACCTGCAGCACTGATAACACCGATCGTGCCACTGTCGCATTCGTAGTTGCTAATGCAGCGGTAGCTTCTGACAAGGACACGCTGGTGTTTCTTTCCATCGAGGCAGTGCGTCTTTCACAAAAGGGTGTCGCTGAAAGTATTCATGAAGAAGGTTTTGCGCCACTTAAAGACCTGATGAACAGCTTCCTTGAAGCTGGTGGAAAAATCTTCATCTGCTCGCCTTGCTTTAAAAAGCGCAAGCTGGATGAAAACAATTTGGTGGAAGGCACATTGATTGTTGGCGGCGCCAAGTTAGTGGAATTCATGAGCGATGGCTGTCCTAGTCTGAGTTATTAAACTTTCATAACACCAGATCAAACTATGCAAGCTAGTCCATCTCATACTCACCAGTCCGATGTCAGTTTTGACGGTGGCGATTTGGATTGTGGCAATGGCTTGCTGCTGCTAATCCGTAAGCATATCGATCCTCTGCCAAGAGGCGGCTTATTGGAGATACGTTCCTCCGAGATTTCGGTCGAGGAGGATCTACCTGCTTGGTGTAGGCTGACTGGAAATGAACTGGTTTCATGGACCAAGCAAGATAGGCAACGTAGTTTTCTGGTTACTAAGGGCAAGTTTTCTGAGCGCATCAGTCTGCCAGTTGCTGAAGGCCTAACTATCACTGCGACCGCAGCGACCACTGCACTGGTCAACGCACCTGTAAACATAGTGATACCAGCCGAGCTACCAGCGCCTATCGCTGCACCACCAATTTCACCCTTATCAGTAATGGGTATTGGCAGCTGGCCTCGGCCGCGCTGGATGCTGCAGGCGATGCATGATCATATGGAGGGTCGACTGGATGCAGAGTCATTTCAATTAACCGCTAATGATGCGGTTCGGCTTTCCGTAGCTGCACAATTGCGTGCTGGTGTGGATGTGGTGACCGATGGCGAGCAGCGTCGTGACAGCTATGCCAGCTTTGTGGGCGGCATCCTCGACAACTGCCAACTGATTCCACTCACCGATTTACTGCCATTGGTCGATGATCCAGAAGAATTTGCCCGAGAACTGCGTGCGCTGGATGTACCTGCCTCTGAAGTTCGTCATCCAGCAGTTTTTGGTCCCCTAGGCCGCAGTAAGCCGCTGGCAGTGCATGAAATGGATTTCGTCAAAACGCTCTCCAATAAACCCGTCAAGATCGCACTGCCCGGTCCTTATCTGCTAACGCGAACCATGTGGCTGGAGTGTGTTTCCGATCGCGCTTATGCAAATCGTGAAGCGCTGGCAACTGACATCGTTCGTGTGCTGCGTGAAGAGTTGGCTAGCCTCCTAGCTGCAGGTGTCGCGCTAGTTCAGTTTGATGAGCCGGTGCTCTCTGAAGTGGTGTACTCCGGATCAGTATCAAAGCGCAGTTTCATGTGTGGTGCCTTGTCTGAAAAAAACGAGATACCTGCAGAGCTGGGGTTTGCGCGTGAACTGATTAACGCTGTAGTTGCCGGTTTTCCAAAAGAGCGTATTGCCGTGCATATGTGCCGTGGCAATTGGACGCCTGACGAAGGCGCCGCTTTGTCCGGCAATTACACACCGCTGATTGAAACGCTCTCCGGTTTGCAGGTAGGTAGCCTGTTGTTGGAGTTGTGCACACCCCGTGCAGGTGAAATGGAAATACTGCGCGCTATTCCGGATGATGTGCGTATCGGCGTTGGTATCTGCAATCAAAAACATGCACACATCGAAACGCTGGATGAAGTACTCAACAAGGGCGAGCAAGCAATTCAGTTGTTTGGAAAAGAGCGTGTGCTGTTCACGCCTGATTGCGGGTTTGCTACCTTTGCGGATAATCCACTAGCTTCCGAACAGATCGCTGAACAAAAGCTAAAAGTAATTTCCGCCGCTAGCAGCATTTTGCGGCAGCGGCACGGATTGCATACCTAGACGATGCCTTGAATACAACTTGGTTTCTCTACTCCAGTCAACACTCAAGATCAAGTCAGTCAAGATCCCTAGCAACACGAAAGCCACTAGCGCTAAAACGGTAATACGTTGGATGGCTTCCATCTCTAACAGTGGTTCTTAAATTCTGGGGATCATCACCCCAAGAACCACCGCGTAAAACACGCAAAGAACAGTTCCCACTCAGCCAAGCACTACCATCGACTGGCGCATTCTGATAATTACTTTGCCAGCAATCTTCTGTCCATTCAGCTACATTTCCAATCATGTCGTAAAGACCAAATTGATTTGGTTTTTTTAATCCAACAACGTTGGGGTTGGTAGCATTCTTGTTTGACCATGCGTATTGATCTATTTGGGTATCACTATCGCCCCATGGATATCTGGTAGTGCTGCCAGCACGGGCGGCATATTCCCATTCTGCTTCGGATGGTAATCTGTATTTTTTACCGGTTTTTTGGCTAAGCTTTTTGATGTAAGTCTGTGCATCATTCCATGAGATATTTTCTACTGGTTGTGCTGAACCCTTGCTTAAACTCGGATCAGAGCCCATGACTGCATGCCACTCAAATTGTGTAACTTCAAATTTGCCCAACGCAAATGCTGCGATGTTAACTAAATGTCGGGGTTTTTCATCATCATGTAGATCTGAATTTTTTGAAGTGGTAGATTCAACCAAATTGGAACTACCCATATAAAAATTCGCAGATTCTAACTTCACCATTTCTGGACAAACTGAACAGTCAGTAAAACCCCAGCTCACTTTGGTCAGAGTCATTAAAACTAGAAATAAATAAATTCTCATGTTTAGCTTACCTTTTCATGATGCGGATCTTGCGCATAGTTGAAGCTCCCTGCACTTCACTTCTCCGCTTAAATCATTGTGTGAATCTGAACCCAACTCGTTTTGCCTAAATGCTTTATTATTTTATTAAATGTATTAACTAACTTGAGGTTACTCTTTGTTTGAAATCGTTACCCGTATATCTGCTTTATTAACTTCCTCCTTACTTTTTGGAGGTATGTTGTTATTTTCAGCTAGTTTTGCTGCTTTTTTATTCAAATCATTACCACCAATAGAGGCAAGGGTATTAATACGCAAAGCCTTCCCCTCTTTTTATATTTTCGTGATAATCACATCACTCATTGCAGCCTTATTAGCCCTAGCGAGCAGTTTATTAAGTGCCAGTATCTTAGTACTTATTAGCCTGTCTACTATACCTACTAGGCAAATCATAATGCCTGCAATAAATGCTGCCTCAGACGCAAAACTAAATCAGCGCTTTTTAGTGTTACATAGTCTATCGGTGGTCATTACCCTAATACACATCATCGCAGTTGCATTTGTGATTGTTGATTTAGCAGTTTAATAAACGTGCTTATTTTTCAGGTCCATCCATGCAATGACTGGGCGCATCAAGAAAAAATATATTCTCGCTGAGCTTAGTAATTTACCAGATCGACAATCTGAAGTATTTATTTGCCCACTTTGCGATAGAGCCATTCCAAAATCTCAGCGAGATGAGCACCACCTCATTCCTAAATCCCATAAGGGTCGAGAAACGGTGATATTGCATCGCATTTGCCATCGACAAATACATGCTCTTTTTACAGAAACAGAGCTAGCACGCCAATACAACACCGTAGAAAAATTAAAAGTACAAGGGGACTTAGTGGATTTTATAAAGTGGGTTCGTTTAAAGCCCGATGATTTTTATGAACGAGTCCGTAAGAGTAGAAGGCTAAAGTCTACATAGAACTTTTACAGCAATAAATTAATGTGAAGATCTAATCTTGCTAGCATGTTTTTCATGTGTAGTCATACTCAAAAATTTTAGTAGCATGCTCCGCTAAAATCAAAAACAGTATCTTTGCCTCGCATGAATTTAACTTTCAGAAAATTCTCAATCTTAATGAATAATCGAGTTCAAAACCCCTCTTTAGTAATTATTGGAGCTGGTCTGGCAGGCCTTAGTTGCGCCACGCAATTGAAAGCAATCGGGTTTAAGGTTCAAATATTTGAAAAAAGTCGAGGACCTAGCGGTCGGATGAGCACACGTAATGGTGATAATTGGTCTGCTGATCATGGCGCTCAGTATTTCACAGCAAGAGATCCTATCTTTATTGAGGAACTAAATACCTGGATCCAGAGAGGCATTGCAGCTACTTGGCACCCCCGTTTGAAAGTCTATGAGGATAGTCAGTGGCGAGAGATTGCCTCGACACAGAATCGCTATGTAGGCATCCCCGCTATGAATAGCCTAGGCAAAAATTTAGCAAAAAACTTTGACGTTACCTATGGTCAAACCATAGATCAAATCGTCCTTAAGAATGATAAGTGGATACTTCATAGCGTCGAAGAAGGCAGTATTAATGAACAGTTTGATTGGCTAGTATTGGCAATTCCTGCGCCGCAAGCATTTATTCTTACTCATTCAATAGATCGATCCATTGAAGAAAAAAATAGGGTTGATATGCAAGGGTGCTGGACAGTTATGGCTTGTTTCACTGAAAGGCAGAAAACTCTTTTTGATGCTGCTTTCATAAACGGAGAAATCATTAGCTGGATTTCTAGGAATAATTCAAAGCTAGGACGTGAGGGGCTAGATTCTTGGACAATTCATGCAAATCCTGAGTGGAGTCAACAATGGATTGAATTAGACAAAGAAGAGGCTGGCAAACGTATTTTGGAATGCGCTATGAAACTAGGCTTAAATTATCAGAATGCTCAAATTTCAGTTCATCGATGGCGTTATGCGAGTGGCTCTTTAACAGCAAATCCTGGGTTTAAAGTTTATGATGATATTCAGTTAGGCTTATGCGGAGATTGGCTTCATGGCGGTAGAGTAGAGGGTGCTTGGTTAAGCGGCTATAAGTTAGCTAACCAAATTAGTATTGAACAATCTCATTTAATTGATAAGGAATAGAAATGTCTTTAGCATCCATTGAATTGCGAGATCTCAAACTCCAAACCCAAATTGGAACCTATGGACCCGGCGCGATTATTCCAAACCAACACCTTTTAGATTTAACGCTTTGGATTGATGCAAAACTAATCCTGATATCCCAAGACCTTATGAAGAATGTTTTTGATTACGACCCTCTAGTAATTGAAATAGTTAGACTAGCAGGCGATGGTCATTATGAAACACAGGAAAGACTTATTACTCGCATTGTTGAAGCATGTGCAAAATATTCTGAGATTAAGGTAATGGATATTGGCCTTCGAAAATTACCTGTACACGCAGAATCAGGATCTCTTGGAGTAAGACTCTCAGTAGATTCATTGACCATGAATAAATTTAGATCCTCTAGCACTTCAGATTAAACATAAAGATGCCGTTACTATAATTTTCTATATTAGACTGAGCCGCAGACTGTTAAGTAGTTTTAAACCCATTAACATCGCCGAACTTAAAGTGATAACGATAGATCATAAATCGAGCATCTATGACTTTATGATATTAGATGAAGCTACCCTGCTATACGCCAGAGAACAAGAAAGAGACTTTACTGATTATTCGCTAAGACTAACTCAATAATCTGCAAATTTTCTGCCTCAGTGAGACCATGGTCTCTGGCGAAATTTAAGAGTACGGAATAATTGGAAATTTTTACAATCGCAATGATCCCTTTATAAATAAAAACTGCGCCTGTTTCACCCGCTTGGTCAGAACGTAGTTCCCTCTCCAAATAATTAGCCTGTTATGTTGCTGCAATTATTGTGAAGTAGACCCTACGTTATTTGTTGTCAGGATTTTCTATCAATCGCAACTGCCCAATTCCCTCTCAAACCAAAATAAAGACCACCAGCCCAAAGTGAAAAGTGCATATAGTCGGTCAAAATAAAGGTAAGTAAGCTTTCTGGTTTGATGACAGTCCAAATAACGCCTGTAACGACACAACACATAACAATGCCGCTGAAGCGAGTGATCATGTCTCCTAAAACAGCTAAAGACGCGATATCTCTTATTTTTGGAATTGTTGCCAATCCTCCAACAAGCAAACCTAGACCAGCTGCCACTTCTCCATAACAAACAAACCACCAAACAAGAGAAGGTATTCCCATGCCCTGCCCAACAACAGGATCAAAAGGAAATTTACTGAGTCCTTGATTTATAAACATTAAAGATAATGGAATTCGCAGCAGGATATGGCTAAGGCTTAGATCAGGTAGCTGACGCCAATAATTTTTAACATTTAAAAAACTGGGTAATTTTTGAATTAACATTTGCTTTCCTTCAATAAAATTAGTTATGTGTTTAAGTTAAAGATTTTCATGATT
>JBEDCU010000081.1:0-8929 GCA_041176585.1 Pseudomonadota bacterium | reverse complement strand
GCATTGGTCTCGATGAATGCTCGGCGCGGTTCAACCTCATCACCCATCAGGGTGGCAAAGATCTGATCGGCAGCAATTGCATCTTCAATTTGCACTTTGAGTAAACGACGCACTTTAGGATCCATGGTGGTTTCCCATAACTGCTCAGGATTCATCTCACCTAATCCTTTATAACGCTGCTTAGATACGCCACGTTCTGCTTCTTCACGCAACCATGACATCGCATGATGGAAATCTATAATGGCTGATTCACGTTTTTTATCTCCGGTGCCACGTCGCACCATTGCACCAGGTCGAATCAATCCTTTGAATGTTGCTGCTGCCTCGGCTAATACACTGTAGTCGGCACCACGCACAAAATCCGCATCGATGACACTCACTTTCATATTGCCATGCAATCTACGCTGAATACGCAACATACGATTGTCAGAAAGCTCGTCCACTCTGAGCACTACTTCTACTGCTGGGTCATTAATTGATTTACTCATTTCCTCTGCAGATTGCTGCGCTAATTCTGCATTCGATAAATCTAAGGTCACACCGGTCATGATGGCAGACAAGGCAGCATGATCGATTGCACGCGACAAGCGGCGTATGATGGCGTTTGCTGTATTGTATTTACGAACCAATTCAGATAATGCATCGCCAGAAATCGGTTCGCTATTTTCTGCAGGAATAAGCTCTGCATCATTTAATGCTATCTGCATCATGTAGCTGGCTTCTTCTATGTCATCTTTTAGATAACGTTCATCGCGTCCGTGTTTAACTTTATACAATGGCGGCTGCGCAATATAGATATGTCCACGCTCCACTAATAAAGGCATTTGGCGATACAGCAAAGTCAACAACAACGTGCGTATATGTGCACCATCGACGTCCGCATCGGTCATGATGATAATGCGGTGATAACGCAATTTATCAATGTTAAACTCATCCGCACCGATAGAAGTACCTAGTGTCGCAATCAAGGTTGTAATCTGCTCAGACGACAACATTTTTTCAAAGCGCGCTTTCTCTACGTTCAAAACTTTACCGCGCAAAGGAAGAATCGCTTGAAACTTACGATCACGACCTTGCTTAGCCGAGCCTCCCGCTGAATCGCCCTCGACGATATACAGTTCGCATAAAGCAGGATCTTTTTCCTGGCAGTCTGCAAGCTTGGCTGATAAACCCAAACCATCCATCACGCCCTTACGACGAGTCAATTCACGTGCTTTACGTGCTGCTTCACGCGCACGTGCAGCCTCTACAATTTTTGAGCAAATGATTTTTGCGTCATGCGGTTTTTCTAGCAAATACTCAGTCAATGTTTTTGCTACCACTTCTTCGACTGGACCACGTACTTCTGATGAAACCAGTTTATCTTTAGTTTGCGAACTAAATTTCGGCTCGGGGACTTTTACTGAGAGTACGCAAGTCAGTCCTTCGCGCATGTCATCGCCAGAAATTTCTACTTTGGCTTTCTTAGCAAATTCATGCTCTTCAATATATTTATTAATCACGCGTGTCATTGCCGCACGCAGACCTGTGAGATGGGTACCGCCATCGCGTTGTGGAATATTATTTGTGAAGCACAAGACTTGCTCGTTATAGGCATCATTCCATTGCATGGACACATCGACGCTAATCATCGTGCCTTGATCTGACAAACGCTCACCAGTAGCTTGGAAAATCGTGGGATGCAATACAGATTTATTTTTATTAATGTATTCAACGAAGCCGCGTGTGCCGCCCTCAAATGCAAAATCTTCTTCTTTGCCTGTGCGTTGATCCGTTAATTTAATGTGCACGCCATTGTTTAAGAATGACAGTTCACGTATACGCTTGGCCAATATATCGTAATGAAATTCTACGTGTGAAAAAATTTCTTCATCTGCCCAAAAGTGGACTGCTGTACCACGCTTATCCGTATCACCAGTTACCTTTATTGGTGATACCTCATATC
This sequence comes from Pseudomonadota bacterium, assembly GCA_041176585.1. Taxonomy (GTDB): domain Bacteria; phylum Pseudomonadota; class Gammaproteobacteria; order Burkholderiales; family Burkholderiaceae_D; genus Pernthalerella. The sequence goes on along the minus strand of JBEDCU010000081.1, from coordinate 6,984 downwards.
CCTCTTGCGTAATGATTTCTCTGTTTTGAGGAACGCCACGCACGAACTCCATGTAATGCTGCTTACCGTCTCTGCGTACTGTTAACTGCAATAACTTTGATAAAGCATTCACACAAGAGACGCCCACACCATGCAAACCACCAGAGACTTTATAAGAGTTCTGGTCAAACTTGCCACCAGCATGTAATTCCGTCATGACAATTTCAGCTGCACTACGCTTAGGCTCATGCTTGTCATCCCATTTAATACCTGTTGGAATGCCGCGCCCATTGTCCGTAATAGAAATTGAATTGTCGGAATGAATCGTGACATGAATTTCCGTGCAGTGTCCTGCTAAGGATTCATCAATCGAGTTATCTAAGACTTCAAAAACTAAATGATGCAAACCCGTACCATCTGAGGTATCGCCGATATACATACCCGGCCGTTTTCTTACTGCTTCTAAGCCCTCTAGGATTTGAATAGATGATGCGCCGTATTGATTTGCTTGATTCGTGTTTTCTGATGGACTTGCAGACATGGCTACCTTCGATAAGTCAGATACAAATTACTCTGGAATAAATAAAAATGAAGGAGCCAGCCAAGCTCCTTCGCATTCAAATTCATAATACGTACGATTAAATTCTCATTGGCATGACTACATACTTAAAATCAGCGTCATCCGGTATGGTGATGAGCGCTGAAGAATTTGCATCACCTAGAGCGATATTAATGCTGTCGCATTTCAAGTTGTTGAGTACATCAAGTAAATAGCTAACATTGAATCCGATATCTACGCTATCTCCCGCGTATTCGATTTCTAGTTCTTCAACTGCTTCTTCTTGATCTGCATTGGTTGAACTAATCTTCAAACTTTCAGGCGCAATAATGCAGCGCACGCCTTTAAATTTATCTGAAGTCATGATTGCTGTTCGCTGTAAAGAGCGCAGCAGTAAATCACGATTTAATGTGAAGTTGTTTTTATATCCCTTAGGAATAACGCGGGTGTAATCAGGGAATTTACCTTCTACTAATTTAGAAATCAGTTCTATCTGTGAGAAAGTAAATTTAACTTGATTGGCTGCGATTTGTATTTCGACTACATCATCTGTTTCTTCTAACAAGCGCTGCAATTCCATAATCGTTTTACGAGGAATGATGACTTCTTGTCGTGTGAATTGCTGTTCGGTTGCAATCTGACAAAAAGCTAGTCTATGTCCATCCGTTGCAACCGCAATGATGTTATTACCTTCAACGACTAGCAGCAGTCCATTTAAGTAGTAACGAATATCTTGCTGTGCCATGGAAAAATGCACCATGTTGAATAAATGCTTGAGCGTTTTTTGCGGCAAGCTCACATGCGTGTTGTACGTATCGGCTACTGCGACAGTAGGAAATTCTTCTGCTGCCAAAGTCTGTAATGCAAAACGGGATTTCCCTGATTGCACAGTCAAACGCTTATTTGTCATACTAAGTGACACTTCTTGTGTATCAGGTAGAGCGCGCAAAATATCGAGTAGCTTACGAGCAGCCACCGTCGTTGCCGTCACATCACTACCTGAACCAATTTCTGCATGCGTACTAATTTGCACTTCGATATCGGTTGATAAGAGAGTGACCTTAGATCCGTCTTTGCGGATGAGGATATTGGCCAAAATCGGCAATGTATGCCGACGCTCGACAATACCACTCACAATTTGCAGAGGGCGCAATAATGCGTCTCTGGTTGCTTTTACCAATTGCATTGTGTTTTCCTTTCGCAGAACAATCCAGAGTTTAAAATCTGGTTGTTTATTTTTGTTGCAAGACGCGTATCGCCTACGTCAACCTTTTAGGGTTTGTTCTAATACATGAAGCTCATGATTACACTCTGGACTCTTACTTCTATCTGCAGCTATCTTACGCACTGCATGTAACACCGTGGTGTGATCTCTCCCACCAAATAACTCGCCGATTTCTGGCAAACTTTTTTGTGTCAACTCTTTCGCCAAATACATAGCAATCTGGCGCGGCCTTGCAATATTTGCAGGGCGTTTTTTTGAATACATGTCTGCGATTTTTATATTGAAAAAATCGGCTACGGTTTTTTGTATGTTCTCTACTGAGATTTGTCGGTTCTGCACCGACAATAAATCTTTTAGTGCGTCTTTAACTAAATCTATCGTGATGTCTTTGCCATGAAAGCGTGAGTAAGCCAGAATTTTTCTCAATGCACCCTCTAACTCTCGTACATTAGAGCGCAAATGTTTGGCTACAAAAAACGCTACATCATCAGAAAATGCTGCACCTTCTTGTAATGCTTTTTTCAATAAAATTGCTACACGCATTTCTAACTCTGGCGGCTCAACCGCGACGGTAAGTCCAGAGTCAAAGCGAGAAATCAATCTATCATCCATTCCTGTGATTTCTTTTGGATAGGTATCACTTGTAATAATAATTTGTTTTTTAGCTGCAATAAGGGCTTCAAAAGCATAGAAAAATTCTTCTTGCGTACGATTTTTACCGCCAAAAAACTGTATGTCATCAATCAATAGTAGATCTAGTGAATGATAATAACGTTTGAAATCATCAAAGCCTTTACGTTGATAAGCCGTCACCACATCACGTACATATTGTTCTGCATGGATGTAGCGAATTTTTACAGCAGGATTGTCCGCTAAAATTTGATTGCCTATCGCATGTATCAAATGCGTCTTACCTAATCCCACACCACCATATAAAAACAAAGGGTTGTATGAACTACCTGGGTTACTCGCCACTTGTATTGCTGCTGCACGTGCTAACTGATTTGCCTTGCCGGTCACAAAGCTATCAAACGTTAGCGCAGAATTAATTCTGCTTTGATCGCGTCGCGTATTATTTTCTTCAACCGGCTCAGCGCGCATATGAGGCACTGCTGAATGCGCCTCCGAATTTGTAGCGACTGAATTTACTGCGCTTGCTGAAGCCAAGGCAGCAGGCTTCTTATTGATTCCGCGTGGATCTAAAACAAACTGCACATCCACCGGACTCTGCCAAAAATCAATAGCAATACTAGTGATGCGATCTGCAAATTGTGTTTTTACCCAATCCAATTTAAAACGATTAGGCGCAACAATTCTCAAACGCCCATCCTCGAAATCTAAGGGCGCTAAAGGCTTGATCCAAGCACTGAATTGTTGTGGAGTCAGTTCTTGCTCAAGGCGTGTTGAGCAAGTCTGCCAAAATTCTTCCATATTTTTTCTATTATCGAGCGATTTGTAAAATCACTCTAGTTTGTTTTACAGCGCGCGCAACAGTGGATTGTTGCGCTTCGAATTGAGGGTCTATTTTACTCTTCTCATGCCAAGTTATCCACAGGCAGATTCTGAAAATCGAGCTAATTTTATTTATTAAATAGCAAGGTATTTATGTCATCAACATTTGTACTCGCTAAGCTCTTGATTCCTATGAGACTAAGCAATGAAGCCTTATCACATTAGAAAATCTGCTGTGCTATCGAAAGAAAAATTTATTTTGTGCCACAAAAATGACGACTCTATCCCCATTAACTCATTCCTATTGCCTAAGTATTTAGCAGCTTGAATTGGTTATCGTCATAGGGATAATAAGACCATCTCAGTATGCTTTTTTAAAGTTATTCAATTAGCATCGAGTTAATCTAAAAGTGATTGCTAATCTGCTCTAACTTATTGACAGATATGCAGAAAATGCTGTCTAATTCAAGGTTCCCTGCGCGCTGCGCAGGCTCAGGTCATAACCACCGTAATATGGCTTTAGTTTAGGCCCTTTATTTTTTCCTAGCTGCTCCCGATTAGCGAGACTCAAAATGAAACGTACTTATCAACCCTCAGTTGTTCGTCGCAAGCGTACTCACGGCTTTCGTGCTCGTATGGCGACCCGTGGTGGCCGTGCTGTGCTTAATGCTCGTCGTGCAAAAGGCCGTAAGCGCCTTGCTGCATAAGCGGATTGCATATCCTTGCCTGCTGGCTTGACCGGCGAACGTCCGAGAGACTACGACAGGCGTAGGCGTATCGTAAAAACGGATGATTTTTCATCCGTTTTTCGTTTACGACCAGCGTACAAAAGTAAGCATTTCGTTTTATACGTTCGACCTAACAGTCTTGAACATGCGCGTCTTGGTGTGGTGGTTGCAAAACGACTTGCTCCTCGAGCAGTAACGCGCAATGCTATTAAGCGCATTACCCGAGAATTTTTTAGGCAGGCTGCACTCCCAACAATAGATTGCATAGTTCGGCTAAGTAAGCCATTCGGAACGCGACCACAGAGTGCAAGTTCACGTCAGCAAAAAAGATTAATCTATGATGAAGTTTCACAATTGTTTTATTCGCAGCTAAAAGATCTCAAATCATGAAGCACTTGCTGTTGCTCCTGTTACGCGCTTATAAATATTTCATCAGCCCACTGCTGGGGCAAAACTGCCGTTTTTTCCCTAGTTGCTCAGACTATGCAGCACAGTCGATTGCCAAGCACGGCAGTCTCAAAGGCTCTCTGCTTACAACTACTCGTTTATGCAAATGTCACCCTTGGCATGCGGGTGGCTTGGATCCTGTTCCAGAAAAATTTTCTTTTCACGCGCACTCGCATGCTAAGTGCAAAGCGCCGCATCATTTTTAAATTCTTATTTAAGTAAAGATCATATGGATATCAAACGTACAATTTTGTGGGTGGTGTTTTCACTATCGATCTTAATGTTGTGGGACTCTTGGACGCGTTCTAATGGAGGTCCATCTTTATTTTCTGTGACCCCCACTGCTCAACAGGCACCTGCCTCAACCACAAGCGCTAAATCTGATGCTAGTTTGCCGCAGACGACAGTAGCCAATACAAACACTAATCCAGCAATCAGCGATGTACCAGTCGGTGCAGCCACCCCATCTAGTCATGGTGAAAGCATTGTCATTACAACCGATTTAGTCAAAGCAGAAATTAATACAGCTGGTGGAGAGTTGACGCGACTAGAACTGATTAAACATAAAGACGCAAAAGACCCGACTAAAAACTTTGTTCTGTTAGAAAACGCAGGCACCCGTATCTATACAGCGCAAAGTGGTTTGATAGGCGGTTCATTTCCTAACCATAAATCTTTATTTACTGTTCGTCCTGGTGCTCGCAGCTTAGAACAAGCAGATAAGCTACAAGTTGTGCTTGATGCAGAAGTGAACGGCGTAAAACTTACTAAGACCTACACCTTTAAAAAAGGTGAATATGAAATCGATCTCAAGCATGAAGTTCGTAACACGACCGATACTGCAATTACGCCTTCAGTCTATGTGCAGTTTGTACGTGATGATGCCAAGTTAGATGGCGACTCTATGTTTTACAGCACCTTTAGTGGACCCGCTGTTTATACCGAGCTAGAAAAATTTCAAAAAGTGTCTTATGAAGACATAGAAAAAGGAAAAAATCCTCCGGCAAAATTAGTTGAGTACGGTTGGATCGCAATGGTGCAGCATTATTTTGTTTCAGCTTTTTTGCCTGAAGATAAAGTATCAAGTGAATTATTCACGAAAAAAATCGATGCGCATCTTTATGCAGTAGGCGCAATTATGAAGTTGGGTACGATTGCTCCTGCAGCGAGTCTTGCTCAAAGCGGAAAAATTTATGCAGGCCCACAAGAATCAGCACTCTTAGAAAATTTTGCGACTGATTTTGATTTAGTCAAAGATTATGGTTGGTTAACAATTATTGCTAAACCTATCTTTGGTTTAATGGATTATATTTATTTCGTATTGGGTAATTGGGGTTGGACAATTATTGTTCTTACCATTTTAATTAAGCTCGCTTTTTTCCCACTTTCAGCTGCAAGTTATAGAAGCATGGCGAAGATGAAACTCGTCACACCAAAAATGACTGCAATACGTGAGCGACATAAAAATGATCCGCAAAAAATGAATGCGGCAATGATGGATTTATATAAAACAGAAAAAATAAATCCGCTCGGAGGTTGTTTACCTATCGTTGTACAAATCCCTGTGTTCATTGCGCTCTACTGGGTGCTCTTAGCAAGCGTAGAAATGCGTAATGCGCCTTGGTTAGGATGGATACATGACTTATCCGCACCGGATACTTTGTTTGGTGTTATCCCTGGTATCAATATGCCTGTAGGCCTGCTACCTATCTTGATGGCAGTTTCCATGTTTATTCAGACTAAGCTCAATCCAACACCGCCTGATCCGATTCAAGCCAAGGTCATGCTGTTTATGCCTATCGCTTTTTCATTCATGTTTTTCTTCTTCCCATCCGGTTTGGTTTTATATTGGGTCGTGAATAATGTTTTATCAATTGGACAGCAGTGGGCAATTACAAAAAAATCTACACTGGAAAAATCCTAATTGATTGCCGTGCTTTTTGTTAAATACCAATCCGCGCTGAATGCTCAGCGCGGATTTTTTTTTAATCAGGCTAAAATTGGGGAATGAAACTTGATTCCTCTCCTATAGTGGCTATTGCTACTGCCCCTGGTCGTGGCGGCATAGGCATAGTCCGTATCTCTGGCAAAAGCCTGATGCTCATAGCGCAGGCTATTTGCAAACAGCCACAGGCATCCACGCAAGCTTTGCAATTAACACCACGACATGCCACTTATACCGACTTTATACGCGCTGATGGCAGCGTGATTGATAGTGGACTAGCTCTGTATTTCGTCGCACCGCATTCTTATACCGGTGAAGAAGTATTGGAACTACAAGGCCATGGCGGACCGGTAGTCATGCAAATGCTATTAGACCGATGCTTAGAAGCGGGAGCAGAGCACGAGCTGCGCTTAGCCTTACCAGGTGAATTTACTTACCGCGCCTTCTTAAACGATAAGCTCGATCTGGCTCAGGCAGAAGCGGTATCCGATCTCATCGAAGCATCGAGTGAAGCCGCTGCTAAACTTGCGCAGCAATCTTTATCCGGTGCGTTTTCTGATCAAATCATCGCCTTAGTTGAGCAAGTGGTCGCATTACGTTTATTAGTTGAAGCTACGCTCGATTTTCCAGAAGAAGAAATTGAATTTTT
>JBEDCU010000080.1:0-3960 GCA_041176585.1 Pseudomonadota bacterium | reverse complement strand
TGTCGCTGGCTGATGCCCGCTAGCGTCACAGGACCATGATGCTGGCGCAAAGCCAAATCGATCATGGCAGTCACTGCAAACCGGCCTTTCGTCGTCAATCGCATGAAATCCACTCCGTAACAAAGCTAAAAACTAGATGGGGTAACACTCATTCCCGAACAATTTGGTCAAGTATAACAAACTTGAGTACTTTCGTCAGGTACTGCCCAAATTGGGAACTCTGGCTAAGTTATTGATTTAGAAACTTAATTTACAGTGCTCAGGACGAGCGAGTAATTTCAACAATAAAGGAGCCGCATTGGCGCAAAAAACTGTTGCATGCCGGTGTTTTGAATGAAGGACATATTGTAGGGATGCTCAGAAACCAACTTTGGAAAGGCATCAATACCCTCTAACGCTTCCAACCACAGCGCAATCTTGCCCCATAAAACCAAGGTGGGCAGATCCTGATTGCTTTGCTGAGCATGTGCAGCGAGTGCATGCATCACCACTTGAAACAAAGGTCGCCACGCTTTGGCTTCTTTCACCGGTGGCACATGAGAGCGAAACACGAGCGCTGCATTTAACAATAAAAAACCTTGTTCTATTAGCTTGGCTTCTAACTGAGGCAGTGTTTGATTAAAAGGTGAACCTATGGCCCTTGCTTTGGCTGAAATGACCGCCATCGCTTCGACACCAGTGGAATCAGGTTGCACCAGACCCTCTGCTACCAACAACATCTTCATAAAGTTGCGTAATGAAGTCGCGCGATTGACTTGCTTAGACAAACCCTGTTCAGACCATAAGGACTGCACAGCACCATCCATAAAACACACACCGGTTGCACTCGCTTCACGTGGATAAGGACCCTCACCCACCAACACATAACGTACATCTTCAATCGGCTGACTAAAGGCCGCAAAAATGCGCCCCTGAGTTGGCAAAAAATTATCAGCAGCGAGAGTTTGTAGATATTCAGCATCAGCCTCTGCCATTGCTTCTAATCCTCGCATCAGGATAGGTCGCCAACTGGGAGCAGCTAACTTGAGAGCATCAATAAAAATTTGGGGGATCATGCTGAAATTTTTAAACTATTTATACGGATGCAGTATTTACGTTTTTAATGACAATGCATATTCCATGCGGCGCAATTTATTGCGCCCTACTTACTTTTGTTATGTTGTAGGGCGCAATGAATTGCGCCGAATGAGATCTCTGATGATAGATAACATAGCAAATGATCAGAGTTTTAAAAATGTCACATCAAACAAAACTTCAAAAAATCACTTCCCACTGATAGAAACAACATTATCTGAACCAGGCGCTCCAAATAACTGCTCTTTGAGCAAATGTAATTGATCACGCACTTGCGCTGCTTTTTCAAATTCCAGATTTTTCGAATGATCAAACATGAGCTTCTCAAGACGTTTAATCTCTTTACTCACTTGCTTCTCACTCATGGATTCATATTTCGCTTGCTCTTGCGCTGCCATCAGTTCAGCACGTGCTTCATCGACTTTATAAACGCCATCAATCAATTCACGAATTTGTTTTTTCACACCAATAGGCGTGATATTGTTTTCTTTGTTAAATGCGAGTTGTTTATTTCTTCTGCGCTCAGTTTCATCCATTGCGCGCTTCATAGAATCAGTAATACGATCTGCATACAAAATCGCTGTGCCGTGCAAGTTACGCGCAGCACGACCTATGGTTTGTATCAAACTCCGTTCAGAACGCAAAAAGCCTTCTTTGTCTGCATCTAAAATCGCAACTAATGACACTTCAGGAATATCTAAACCTTCGCGCAAGAGATTAATACCCACTAATACATCGAAGGTACCTAAACGTAAATCACGCAAGATTTCTGCACGCTCAACAGTATCAATATCGCTATGCAGATAACGTACCTTGACACCGTTATCACTTAAAAATTCAGTCAGCTGTTCTGACATACGTTTAGTCAATGTCGTTACTAGTACGCGTTCATTCACATTCACACGCTTAGTAATTTCTTGCATCAGATCATCGACCTGTGTTGTAGCCGGTCTTACATCAATCATAGGATCGACTAAACCAGTAGGACGCACCACTTGCTCCACCACTTGACCTGCATGATTTTTTTCATAATCTGCTGGTGTAGCAGATACAAAAACTACTTGACGCATTTTGGATTCAAATTCATCAAAACGTAGTGGGCGATTATCTAAAGCGGATGGCAAACGAAAACCATAATCCACCAAGTTTGTTTTACGCGCTCTATCGCCGTTATACATACCATTCAACTGACCGAGTAGCACATGTGATTCATCTAAAAACATGAGTGCATCTTGCGGCAGATAATCTACTAAGGTCGGTGGTGGTTCGCCTGCCTTGGCACCAGATAAATGACGCGAATAGTTTTCAATACCTTTGGTGAAACCGATTTCTTGCATCATTTCTAAATCAAAGCGTGTGCGCTGTTCTATGCGCTGCTCTTCGATCAACTTATTCTCTTTACGGAAAAAATCTAAACGATCACGCAATTCTTCTTTAATGGTTTCAATTGCACGCAGTACAGTCGCGCGTGGTGTCACATAGTGCGATCCTGGATACACCGTAAAGCGCGGAATTTTTTGACGTACACGACCCGTTAAAGGATCAAACAATTGAATACTATCGACTTCATCATCAAACAATTCCACACGCACAGCGAGTTCAGCATGCTCTGCAGGGAAAATATCTAAGGTATCGCCACGAACACGGAAAGTACCGCGCCCAAAATCGATATCGTTGCGTGAATATTGCATTTGAATTAAACGCGCTATCACATCACGTTGTGATAATTTATCTTTGGTGCGCAAAGTCAGCACCATTTGATGATATTCAGCAGGATTACCAATACCGTAAATCGCAGATACCGTCGCTACGATCACGACATCACGCCGTTCCATTAATGATTTCGTGCACGACAAGCGCATCTGTTCGATGTGCTCATTGATTGCTGAATCTTTTTCTATGAATAAATCGCGTTGAGGCACATAGGCCTCGGGTTGGTAATAGTCGTAATAACTCACAAAATACTCAATCGCATTTTGTGGAAAGAAATCTCTAAACTCACTGTAAAGTTGCGCTGCAAGGGTTTTGTTTGGCGCGAATACAATCGCAGGTCGTCCCATGCGCGCAATGACATTGGCCATGGTGAAGGTTTTGCCTGACCCAGTTACACCCAACAAGGTTTGAAACGATAAGCCATCGTTTATACCTTCGATTAACTTGTCAATCGCAGCAGGTTGATCGCCTGCAGGCTCGAAAGGCTGATGCAAGCGAAACGGTGAATCGGGGAATGTCACCACGCGCGATTGATCAAGGGTGTTTTCCACTTGGGATAATTCAGACATCAGTCATGCGCCTTTGGTAAAATGTTGGGTTAGTTAAGTACAAAGCAAATTTCAAGTTCGGCCTGATGTCATTTCAACTAGCGAAAATGCTGTTAAATGATTATGCGCCGCCAGATAAACCCAACTTTTAATGTTATCACGATGAACGCACCTCTTTCTGCCTCCCTATTTGCTGCCATTGAGTTAGCGCCAAGAGACCCCATTCTCGGCATCACTGAAGCTTTCAATGCTGACACCAACCCTGACAAAACCAATCTGGGCGTTGGTGTTTACTATGATGACAACGGCAAAGTACCTCTCTTAGAGTGCGTTCAAAAAGCAGAAGCGCTACTCATGGCCAAGCTCGCACCACGTACCTACCTCCCAATTGAAGGCTTAGCGGCTTACGACAAAGCTGTTCAAGAACTGGTGTTTGGCGCTGACAGCGAGATCGTGACAGGCAAACGTGCCATCACAGCGCAAGCCATTGGTGGCACTGGCGCATTGAAACTTGGCGCAGACTTCTTGAAACGCTTTTCACCGAACTCACAAGTGTGGATCAGCGATCCTAGCTGGGAAAACCACCGCGCTTTGTTTGAGTCCGCAGGTTTTGTTGTGAATAACT
>JBEDCU010000079.1:0-11147 GCA_041176585.1 Pseudomonadota bacterium | reverse complement strand
CTCTAATGATTAAGGTACAATATGTCCTTTGCACTCGCTTTGCGTATTCAATGATTCCTTGACATGGTAGGGGTCGTTGGTTCGAGTCCAATCGTGCCTACCAACACAATACTGCAGGCTTTTTATAAGAGCGAGAAAGGCATCTGGTTATGACACCGCGAACTAGCAACTTACAGCAGTTCTCAGGAATCTAGTCGGGTACTCTTTTTTTGCAGTGAGAAAGCGCGGCTAGTCCGCGTTTTTTTTCGTCCGCAATTGATGGCGGCATTTCTTTAAAGGCAGGAGTAGATCATGGTTGTAGTCCGACTTCCCGATGGTTCAGAGCGTGAGTTTGATTCCCCCGTTACGGTGGCGCAGGTTGCTGCTTCAATAGGTGCTGGTCTTGCTAAAGCTGCGTTAGCTGGCAAGGTCGATGGTCAATTGGTAGATACCTCATATCTCATAGAAAACAAGTGCGATTTAGCGATCGTCACTGACAAAGATGCTGATGGACTGGAAGTGATTCGTCACTCCACTGCGCATTTATTGGCGTACGCAGTCAAAGAATTATTTCCCGATGCACAGGTGACCATAGGTCCTGTGATCGACAATGGTTTTTACTATGACTTTTCTTATAAGCGTCCTTTTACACCGGAAGATCTTGAGACTATAGAAAAGAAAATGGCGGAACTGGCGAAAAAAGATGAGCCAGTCAGTCGCAAGGTATTGCCGCGTGATGAAGCGATTGCGTATTTCAAATCGATAGGTGAAGCTTATAAAGCTGAACTGATTGCATCGATTCCTGCTGGTGAGGATGTCTCTTTGTACACCGAGGGTAAATTTACAGATTTATGTCGTGGCCCTCATGTGCCTTCAACTGGTAAGTTAAAAGTATTCAAGTTGATGAAGTTAGCCGGTGCTTACTGGCGCGGCGATTCTAAGAATGAAATGCTGCAACGTGTATATGGCACTGCTTGGGCGAAAAAAGAAGAACAAGATGCTTATCTACATATGTTGGAAGAAGCTGAGAAACGTGATCATCGTAAATTAGGTCGTCAATTAGATTTATTCCATTTTCAAGAAGAAGCACCGGGTTTGATTTTCTGGCATCCAAAAGGCTGGACTGTCTGGCAGCAGGTGGAGCAGTACATGCGTCATGTGTATCAAGATAATGGTTATCAAGAAGTGAAGGCACCGCAGATTTTGGATCGTTCTTTGTGGGAGAAATCCGGTCATTGGGATAACTACAAAGACAATATGTTCACCACCGATTCAGAAAACCGTGCCTATGCATTGAAGCCTATGAATTGCCCAGGTCATGTGCAGATCTACCGCTCGAATATGCATTCTTATCGCGAGCTACCACTGCGCTACGGTGAGTTTGGTCAATGTCATCGCAATGAACCTTCTGGTTCTTTGCACGGCATGATGCGGGTGCGTGGTTTTACCCAAGATGATGGTCATATTTTCTGCACCGAAGATCAAATCTTGGATGAGTGCGTGGCTTTTACCGCTTTGCTGCAAAACGTTTACCGCGATTTTGGATTTAATGAAGTGATTTACAAAGTCGCTACCCGTCCTGAGAAGCGAGTGGGTTCAGATGAATTATGGGATAAGGCTGAAAATGCGCTAATTGAATCCCTCAAACGTTCCGGATGTGAATTTGAAATTTCACCGGGTGAAGGCGCGTTCTATGGACCTAAGGTGGAGTACACACTCAAAGATGCGATTGGTCGTACGTGGCAGTGCGGCACGATACAAGTGGATTTCTCTATGCCTGTGCGTTTAGAGGCGGAATATGTAGCGGAAGATAACTCGCGCAAAGTCCCAGTCATGCTGCATAGAGCGATCTTAGGTTCGCTTGAACGCTTTATAGGTATGTTGATTGAAAACCATGCAGGTGCCTTGCCATTATGGCTAGCTCCAGTACAAGTTAGCATTTTGAACATATCGGATGCGCAAGCTGATTATGCGCAATCGGTAGCGCAAAACCTGAAAAAACAAGGGTTTAGAGTGCAAACCGATTTGCGTAACGAGAAAATAACCTATAAAATACGCGAGCATTCTGTACAAAAGCTTCCTTACATTCTTGTTGTGGGTGATAAGGAAAGAGATGCAAACACAGTGGCCGTGCGTGCGAGAGGTAATGTCGATCTTGGCGTTATGTCAGTCGACAATTTGGCGCAACGTCTCCATCAGGAGATTGCTGCCAAGGCTTGACGGATCTGCCGTCGGGTTTCCTTGTCGTAGGAGCACGGCTTGTTTATTGGATTTTTGAGGATACTGCAATAGCTACTGATAAGTCGCACCGTATTAACGGTGAAATAACCGCCCCCCAGTTACGCCTTGCTGGCGTTGAAAACGAACCACTGGGTATAGTGAGTCTGTCTGAGGCATTCCGTTTAGCTGAAGAAGCTAACGTTGACCTAGTTGAAATTGCTCCTACCGCTGAACCTCCTGTCTGTCGCTTGATGGATTATGGCAAGTTCAAATATCAGGAGCAAAAAAAGGCTCACGAAGCTAAGCTCAAACAAAAGGTTGTGCTGGTTAAAGAGGTGAAGTTTCGTCCGGGTACCGATGATGGCGATTACAACATCAAGTTGCGTAACCTAATCAAGTTTCTTGAAGACGGCGACAAAACCAAGATCACTTTGCGTTTCCGTGGTCGTGAGATGGCGCATCAGGAATTTGGTATGCGTGTTTTAGAGCGCTTAAAAGTAGATCTGGAACCACACGGTCAGATCGAGCAGTTTCCTAAGATGGAAGGTCGCCAGATGGTGATGGTGTTGGCGCCTAAGAAAAAGAAATAAGTTATAAAAAGTAAGTCGGCTGGTGATTTTTGATAAAATCCGCGCTCCCGTTGAAATTTAACGGGAGATGCAAGATACGATGGACTCGATTTCATCGTTTATACAAGTGAGAACAGGCATCCAAGAGCAACGTTTTGTTGCCACCTGCAATCATCAAAAAATGGAGCTGCCCAATAGGGCAGATGTTGTTATGCCAAAAATGAAAACTAAGAGCAGCGCGAAGAAACGCTTTCGCGTTCGTCCCGGTGGTACTGTCAAACGTGGTCAAGCTTTCAAGCGCCACATTCTGACCAAGAAATCAACCAAGAATAAACGTCATCTGCGCGGTGCAGTCGGTGTCCATGAAACAAACATGGATTCGGTACGCGCAATGATGCCTTTCGCTTAACCTCACTCTTCTATAAGGAGCTACCATGCCTAGAGTAAAACGTGGGGTCACAGCAAGGGCCCGTCATAAAAAAGTACTAAACGCAGCCAAAGGCTATCGCGGTCGTCGCAGTAAAGTATTCCGTATTGCTAAGCAAGCAGTGATGCGCGCTGGTCAATATGCTTATCGTGACCGTCGTAATAAAAAGCGTGTATTCCGTGCATTGTGGATTACACGTATCAACGCCGCTTCACGTGAACATGGTCTGACATACAGCGTGTTTATGAACGGTTTAAAGCGTGCTGAAATCGCATTAGATCGTAAAGTGTTAGCGGATATGGCAGTGATGGACAAGCCTGCGTTCGCAGCAATCGTCAATCAAGTCAAGGCAAGAATCGCAGCATAAATACTCACAGTGTTTGCTTACATGTTTAGCAAACGCATTGTGATAAGGCGGGGCAGAGGCTAAGCACCTGTGCCCCGTTTTTCTTCAGATGACTGCCATCGATATTAAAAGATTTTGAGCGGAAGACTGCATGAGCTCTTTGGAACAACTCGTCAAATCTGCACAGGAAGATTTTCAGGCTGCGACTGATTCTGCAGCGCTGGAAAACGCCAAAGCAAAATATCTGGGTAAGACCGGACAGATTACTACGCAAATGAAAGAGCTCGGTGCATTGAGCCCTGATGAGCGTCGTAGTCGTGGTGCTGTCATCAATCAAGCTAAAGAGCAGATTGAGTCCTTACTTACTGCTCGTCGCGATGCTTTAGCGAATGCACAACTACAAGAACGTTTGAATGCAGAAGCGATTGACGTCACGCTGCCAGGTCGTGGTAGAAGTGGTGGCGGTCTGCATCCTGTGATGCGCTCATGGCAGCGTATAGAAGAGATTTTTGGATCGATAGGCTTTGATGTGGCTGATGGCCCTGAAATCGAAAACGATTGGACGAATTTCACCGCATTGAATAGTCCTGAAAATCATCCTGCTCGTTCTATGCAAGATACGTTTTATGTGGATGCACCGGATAGCACTGGCAAGCCTTTGTTATTACGTACGCATACAAGTCCTATGCAAGTGCGTTATGCACGTATGAATAAACCTCCCATTAAAGTGATTGCACCTGGTCGTACCTATCGTGTGGATAGTGACGCAACGCATTCACCCATGTTTCATCAAGTTGAGGGATTGTGGATAGATACCGATATCAGCTTTGCTGATTTAAAAGGTGTGTATCTAAATTTCATACAGGCGTTTTTTGAAACAGATGACTTGCAAGTACGTTTCCGCCCTTCCTATTTTCCGTTTACAGAGCCATCTGCTGAAATCGATATCGCATTTGGTCATGGTCCTTTAAAAGGACGCTGGTTAGAAGTCTCAGGTGCGGGACAAGTGCATCCTTCTGTCTTACGCAATATGGGTTTAGATCCACAAGAGTTCATTGGTTTTGCATTTGGTTCTGGTATTGAGCGCTTAACCATGCTGCGTTATGGCATCAATGATTTACGTCTTTTCTATGAAGGCGATTTACGCTTTCTGAAACAATTTAACTAACACGGTCTCTTCATGCAATTCTCAGAGAAATGGCTGCGTACCATGGTCAATCCGAAGCTGACTTCGGATGAGTTGGCACACACACTGACTATGGCCGGACTTGAAGTCGAAGAGTGTGAGCCTGTTGCACAGGCTTTTTCTGGTGTGGTGGTAGCGAAGGTATTAGAGGTAACTCCTCATCCCAATGCAGATCGCTTGCGTGTGTGTCGCGTTGATGCAGGCACGGGCACCTTGCTACAAATTGTATGTGGTGCACCGAATGTGAGAGAAGGTTTGCATGTGGTGTGTGCAGTGGCTGGTGCAAAGCTGCCACCAGGTGACGATGGTAAACCGTTTGAAATCAAAGTAGGTCAATTACGTGGTGTGGAATCACAAGGCATGTTGTGTTCTGCACGTGAATTGAAATTATCTGAAGAGAATAGTGGCTTGATGGAGTTGCCTGATAGCGCACCGGTCGGACAAAATTTCCGTGATTACTACGCACTCAATGATTTGAAATTCACGATTAAGCTCACACCGAATAAAGCAGATTGTTTATCCGTGTTGGGTGTGGCGCGTGAAGTGGCTGCATTAACAGGCGTGCCTTTGCAAACACCTGTTATCACTGCCATGCCTGTGACATCGCAAGAAATTTTGCCAGTTAAAGTTAGTGCACCTGATTTATGCGGACGTTTTTCTGGTCGTGTGATTCGCGGTTTGAATGCTCATGCTGCTACGCCTGATTGGATGAAGCAGCGCTTAGAGCGCAGTGGTCAACGTCCTATCTCAGCATTGGTGGATATTTCTAATTATGTGATGTTGGAATTAGGACGTCCTACACATGTATTTGATCTCGATAAAATTCATGGTGGCCTAGAAGTGCGTTGGGCTAAGCCAGGTGAGTCATTAAAGCTTTTGAATGGCAATACGGTTGAGCTTGATAGTTGGGTAGGTGTGATTACAGATGATCGCGCAGTAGAGTCCCTAGCAGGCATTATGGGTGGTGATGCGACTGCGGTATCGTTAGATACAACCAATATTTATTTAGAAGCAGCGTTCTGGTGGCCACAGGCGATACAGGGCAGAGCACGTCGCTTTAATTTTTCAACTGATGCAGCGCATCGTTTTGAACGCGGTGTGGATTATGCAACCACGGTTGAACACATTGAACGCATTACATCACTGATAGTTGAGATTTGTGGTGTGGCAGGACAAACCGTTATTGGTCCTGTTGATGATCAGATTATTAATCTACCTAAACGCTCTCCAGTGAGCTTGCGTGTAGCTAGAGCCAGCAAGGTGATTGGTATTCCATTTACGCATGAACAGATTGCCGATATTTTTACTCGCTTAGGTTTAGAGCATAGCTATCAAGCAGGTGTGTTTAAAGTGACGGCACCTAGCTATCGATTTGATATTGAAATCGAAGAAGACTTGATTGAAGAAATCGCGCGCGTATATGGTTTTGAAAATATTCCTACACTGCCGCCTGTCGCTGCGCAAACTATGCGCATTCCTCCTGAAAATAAACGTTCTTTGTTTACAGTACGTAGACAATTAGCTGATTTAGATTATCAAGAGGTGGTGAATTTTAGTTTTGTCGATGCAGATGCTGAGAAAAACTTTGCGGGTAATGTCGATCCAATTAAATTACTCAATCCAATTGCGAGTCAAATGAGCGTGATGCGCTCACAACTCATCAGTGGTTTAGTGGCGAATGTGCGTTACAACATCAATCGTCAACAAAGTCGTGTGCGATTGTTTGAGGTTGGAGCAATTTATTTAAAAAATGCTGCTGCTGTTGATGGACCACTCGAAGTCGCAGGATTTAATCAGCCTAAGCGTGTTGCTGCTTTAGCTTATGGACCACTCGTAGAAGAGCAATGGGGCATGGAGAGCCGTAAGGTAGATTTCTTTGATCTAAAGGCTGATCTAGAAATGCTATTTGCACCAAAAGTGTTGAAATTTATAACATCGACGCATCCCGCTTTACATCCAGGACGTGCAGCAAGTGTCTGGCTTAATAATAAAGAAATAGGTTTGATTGGTGAGTTGCATCCACGCTTGCAACAAGAACTAGAGCTTCCTCACAGTCCTGTCATTTTTGAAATAGATGCGATTGCGTTGCAAGAAAGAGATGTGCCCTTATACAGTGAAATTTCAAAATTCCCTGCAGTAGTGCGTGATTTAGCATTAGTTGTTAAACAATCGGTAAATGTACAAAGTATCATCGATACTTTTGTTGATCAAAGCAAAACAAATGCAGTGTGTCGATTCATGCAACACATTGTTTTCTTTGATGAATATAGAGGAAAAGGTTTAGAAATTGATGAAAAAAGTCTTGCTTTCCGTATTACCATGCAAGATACTGAATCAACATTGCAAGATGAGTCGGTAGAGGCAGCAATGGCAGTTTTTATCGATAGTGTTCAAAAAAAGCATCAAGCAAAACTGCGTCAATAAAGCAGTCGCAAAGAGATAATAATGAACCACAGTACTCCCGTTGAATTGCATTCCGTCTTTGCTGCAGATCTAGGTCGTGCCATGCTTGTGACTGAGGCTCGCTCCCGTTTAGAAAAAGATTTGCCCACGCTGACTAAAGCTGAGCTTGCTGAACTATTGTTTGAGCAAGTTGGTTTGAATAAGCGTGAAGCTAAAGATATGGTCGAAACTTTTTTTGATGAGATTCGTGACGCACTCGAGCGTGGTGAATCAGTCAAGCTTTCTGGTTTTGGAAATTTTCAGTTACGTGATAAGCCGCAAAGGCCTGGTCGTAATCCAAAAACCGGAGAAGAGATTCCTATCAGTGCTAGACGTGTCGTGACTTTCCACGCCAGTCAAAAACTCAAAGCCATGGTAGATGGTGTTAGTACACCTTCTTCTGCCAATAGCGCCGCCTGATTAAGTCTTCGATTTCATGAACGATCGTGTAGTTAAGCCCTTGTTGGCACCCTTGCCACCGATTCCCGCCAAACGTTATTTCACGATAGGTGAGGTGAGTGAGTTATGCGGCGTCAAACCGCATGTATTGCGCTATTGGGAACAAGAGTTCACGCAACTTAAACCTGTTAAGCGCAGAGGCAATCGTCGCTATTATCAACATCATGAAGTGTTACTCATACGTCGCATACGCGAGTTATTGTATGAACAGGGTTTTACCATCAGTGGAGCAAGAAATAAACTCGTTGGCCCAGAGGTGTCTGGTCTTGCGCTAGATCTTGAACCTGGTGTGTCTATGGATCTGCTCGCGATACGTTCTGAATTAGAGCGCGTACTCGTACTTCTCAAAGCTTAAGTATTCTGTAAGCTCTTCTTACCATTCTATGATTTGGGTAAAAAAAACCCGCTCTCGAGAGAGAGCGGGATAAATCTATATCTTAGGAGTAGACATAGAGGAGACGAACAGATTATGCTGCTGTGCAGAATATAAATCTAATTTTGATTTCGTATGGCAGACATAAAAATTCAATATATCTTTTCTTGCCACATCCAATTAAAAGCATAGTTCTTGACCTGACAATAATTGCTCTAGCGATTTCTGCCTATAATTCTGACTCAGGTAAGGCTTAATTTATTAGCAGAATGGTTATTTTTCACCTTATGCAAGATTTTTATGTTGATTTTTAACAATATTTCCTGCATTTCACCGTATAATTTCTGTATAGATACAAATTGGCATGAAATTGATTAATTGTCCGAATGCAAAGCGCAAGAGGGCTCTTTTATGTCAGTCATGATTGTTATGTTTTTTTATTGAAACCCCCAGGAGGCGCTGTTGGCAGATTCAAATCAAAGTGGATGTCTAACGGTTGGTGAAGGTGTCGCGTTGAATGGTACTTTTGTCGTTCCGGATATTGCCTCGGTATCAGGAAGTATTGAAGGCGACATCACTGCTCGTGAATTGATTGTTTCAAGTACCGGTGTTATCAAAGGTAAGGTAACTGCCGATATTATCGACTTACGTGGTGAGATACACGACACGCTGACAGCTAGAAAATCGCTCTTTATTCGTTCAACTGGTAAAGCATTAGGTTCTGTGCAATACGCTGAAATTGAAGTCGAAAAAGGCGGAGACTTGCAAGGTACACCTCAGAAGATTGATGGTGATGCTAGTTCTGAGCAGTCGTTTGGTTAATTTGAATCCAGGACCTCAACGTGTTCAATAAGCGTAAAACCGAAGAACGGGAAAATACAGTTCCTATGGATGAGCCAGTTGCAGAGCATTCCAGCAGTGACTCCGAAATCACACCTACAGAACTTCCTATGGACGAACAAGAAGATACCTATCCAAGTTCAAATGGCGGCAATGGCGGCGCCAAGCCTGCGAACGGCAATCTCAAGCCTTCTATCATCAGTGAGGGCTTTGAATTCATCGGTGAGATCCGATCGAATGGTTATCTCACGATTGATGGCACAGTGCGTGGCACCTTGTCATTGCATTCAATTCAAATTGGGGCAACTGGCATATTAGATGGCAACGTAACTTGCGACACTATGAACGTCAAAGGTGGATTCTCTGGCCAATTAGATTGCCGTGATTTGACTATAGGTAGTCGAGCAGTCGTCGATGGCAAAGTTAGTTTCAAGAGCATTACCATTCAACGTGGTGGTGTCGTCAAAGGCGAGCTCAAGAAAAAAGCCTGATAGTCATCAGGCTTTTTTAGTTTCTACTTGCTATAGAATTGCATGTAATCAAAGCGCCGTTATGGCGCTTTTTGTTTTTGAGTGCGCTATTTTCATTGGCGCGTTCTGTTTAAACACTCTTAGTTTCTTTGGCCATTTTTATCACTGCCTGAGCATCGCTGCTGATTGACGTATTGTTTTGCGCTTGTATCACTAAGCCCAACAGTTTTGCTCCATGTTCAACACCGATGGTGCCATAGGTTATATCACCTCGTACTTCAGAATCTTTGTGGAACTCAGCACGTTCAGTCGCATACACATTGCCTTCAATCTTACCTGCAACCATGATGCGATAAGCCGTGATATCACCAAAGACTTCACCTGATCGACCAATAGCTACAGTGACTTTTTTTTCTTTGGCAGTTTCAATATTACCTATGACCTTGCCATCAATACGCACGCTATCAACTAGAACGAGACGACCATAGATTTCTGTTGTGGCGCCTATGATGGTGTCGAATTTTTCCTGAGTTGGGAGCAATTTAGTTTGTTTCATTTTATTGAACATGTGGATCTCTCCATCCTTTGGCTAGATAAGCCAATGTAAATTCTGAATAATGCTCAGCTAAATCGTCGTTATAAGATGCTGAATAATCAACCCCGTTCAATATCATGCGGGAGAATTGATGAAGATAGAAATTAGCTATGGTTGAATGTGACTACTTGTGCTGGATCGAGTACGCGACCAAAACGGAAAACTTCGTAATGTAAATGTGGGCCAGTTGAGCGACCAGTATTACCTACTTCTGCGATACGCTGACCGCGCTTTACTTTCTGTCCTTCAGTAGCGAGACGTTTGCTGATGTGTGCATATCGCGTAACGAAACCTTCTGCATGAGTTACTTCAACGATATTACCGTAAGTCTCTTCCCAACCTGAGCGAGTAACTACACCATCTGCTGCTGACAAGATAGGGGTGCCGGTTGCTGCGGTAAAGTCTAAGCCTTCATGACGGGCTAAGGTGCCAGTAAAAGGATCATTACGTAGACCGAATCCACTTGATACACGATAGTCACCACCGATAGGAATACCTGTCGGAAGAGTTTGCAACCAAGTTAATTGTTTATCCCAATCTGCTCGTAAATTAACCACTGCTTTTTGTAGCTGATTAATATCAGCCGAGGTCATATCAAAATTTGCAGACAACGATTTATTGTCTTGAATGGTATAGCGTGAAGTTGGTACAAAAGGACCGCCTTTGCCGTTTTCACCAGTGCTACGTTTTTCACGCATGCTTCCTGGAGTGGCCATATCCATAAAACGATTTTTAATGGTTTGTAACTGCTGTAATTCTTGTGCAGTTGTGTTCAATGCTTCTTGTAAGGTGGCGAGTCTGCCGCGATACATGGCTTCCATGCGTTGTTGTTCAGCTTCCGTTGTGACGCCACCTAAACTGCGAGCTAACTCTGGACTGGATTCAACAGCGATTTTGAAACCAACTAAATAGAGTGAGAAGCCGGCAGTCGCACAGGCGAAAGCAATCGCCCCGAAAGCGATAAGCACGCGGCGAGCAGTAATTGAAATTGTGTGCACTTTGCCAGTAGGACCAGAAACCCACATCAACTGCATGACATTCCCACTTCTTTTAAAATTTTGTAAAACGTTTTAAATGGAGACATGAAATCCTGCGACATGCGCGCATCCTGTCCATCCACATTCATTAGCTTACTCATAGCTAAATACGGTCTTGAATTATATGACAATTTAGAAATGTTGCGCCATAAAATAGCTGCTTATAGTGAAAATTAGCGTATTGATAAAATTACTAAATTGCTA
>JBEDCU010000078.1:0-4484 GCA_041176585.1 Pseudomonadota bacterium | reverse complement strand
TTTAAAAAATAAACAGAAAAAATTTATGTTCAGCTTATCCACAATTTCAGTGGGTAAGTCTGTGGATGACTTTTGTTGAGTGATACTAAACCCTTGATTTCGTTCATCTAGTTATTCGTGGTCAAAATCAAGGCAGTGTGCACATCTAATGAGTTTCTGTGTTGATTGCGTGTGGATTTTTGTGCTTAAGTGACATGATTGAGCCTGAAAAATTTTTAGACATTTAATTTTTGAAACAAGTTATGGCGCTCAAATCCGTTATCTATAAAGCACAATTACAAGTCGCCGATATGGACAGGCATTACTACGCTGACCATGCATTGAATATCGCTTGTCATCCTTCTGAAACATTACAGCGCATGATGACGCGTATTTTGGTGTTTGCCTTACATGCAACTGAATCATTGGAATTAGCAAAGGGTATTTCCGATGTGGATGAACCCGATTTATGGCAAAAAGATTTAACCGGTGCGATTCAACTCTGGATAGAGTTAGGGCAGCCGGAGGAACGTCGTATATTGAAAGCTTGCGGTAGAGCTGATCAAGTGATTATCTACGCTTATGGAAATAACGCCCAGTTGTGGTGGAAGCAAATTGCCAACAAGCTCGCACGTGCAAAAAATTTAACGGTATTGCAGCTTGATGCAGATACCGTTGCCTCACTAGAAGCCCTATGTCAACGCACCATGCAAATTCAAGTCACCATACAAGATGGGGAAATCTGGATACGTGATGAATCGCATGCAGAGCAGGTCACGATACAAACACTGCAGTGATTCATCGAATTGACTAGAGTTATAGTCGAATTGCACAACCTGAAATAGAAGCAATACTGGCACAGCCCATGAGTGCCATCGTCATCTCTAACTCGTCCCGAAGTAAACGTAAAACATGAGCCACGCCTAGTGGTCCTTGCACTAATCCCCAGATGATAGGGCGACCTATTAACACTGCGCTTGCTCCTAATGCAATCGCTTTAAAGGCATCGCTGCCGCTGCGTATGCCGCTATCAAATAATAATGGGATGCTAGGGGAGAGTTGTGGACGGAATCTCTGAAGTACTTCCAAAGAGCTTAGCGTGCCATCCATTACACGTCCACCGTGATTCGAGATAATTAAACCATCACAGCCTGTGTCAATAGCGCGTTGTGCGTCTTCAATATGTAGTAGTCCTTTGACTAATAGTGGTAACGGCGTTTGACTGCGGAGCCAGGCTAAATCTTCCCAGCGCGGTGCGATGGTCATCCACTGATCAAACACAGCACTTTGTTGGATATTTATTTTTGGTAGGGGTGGCGTAGGCTCGAGATTAACGGCACTTATGTCATGCGGTAGGGTGAGTGAACTTTGTTTAATCGGAGCATCGACTGTAAATACGATTGCTGTTGCTCCGGCTTGTTCTGCTTTACGTAGTAAGCGCAAGCTGGCCTCGCGTGAAGATTGCCAATACAACTGAAACCAACAATGGGCACCAGTTGCTGTGACGTCAGAGAATGACTGACTAGCTAAGCTACTTATGATGTAGGGTGTTTGTTGTGCTAAGCCTGCCATTGCTACGCCGACTTCACCCATAGGATGGAAGAGTCCTTGATAAGCGATTGGTGCAATTAGAAAAGGATGGGTCAGCGTTTGTCCAAAAAGCTCAATGCGTGTATGGCCATTGCGTACATCGGCTAAGGGGCGCGGTGTCAGGTGCATACTATCGAATGCGTATTCATTTTGGTGGCGCGTGCGATGCGCAGCAGTACCTGAATCAAGGTACTGCCAAACGTCTGGCGCTAAGATTTTTCTTGCTTGTTCTGCATAGTCAGCAAGAGATGTGCAAGGTGCTTGCATTAACTCTCGGCCCATTGTCTTAGTAGGTTGTGATAAGTGCCTGTAAGTTTTACTACTGCTTCCGTTTCGCCTATGGTATTGCGCAATTCTAAGAGTGCCATATCCATTTCATATAACAATCGACGTTGCGTATCATCGCGCACCATGCTTTGCATGAATAAAAAACTAGCGAGGCGTTCACCTTGAGTGACGGGTGTTACTTTGTGTACTGATGAGGCGGGATATAAAACTAAGCTACCAGCAGCGAGCTTGAAAGCATGGGAGCTAAAGGTATCTTCTATCTGTAATTCTCCACCTGCATAAGATGCGGGGTCGGAGAGAAATAAAGTGGCTGCAAGGTCGGTCCGTACATAACTGCCATCTGGTGCTTGTCGCATTGCGCCATCAACATGTGCGCCATAGGTGTTGCTAGTACCTGCATAGCGATTAAAAAAAGGTGGCAATATTTTTAGTGGCAGGGCTGCTGCAAAAAAAAACGCATTACGAGACAGCGCTTGCATCACAATTTGTCGCAATTCAGGTAACTGTTTTTCGTTGTCAGACAACTGTTGATTGTTTTTAGTCAGTGCAGCTTGGGTTCCTGCAGTGATGCGTCCATCTGACCAACTAGCTTGTGCAAGTAGAGTTCGCGATTTAGCGAGTTCTACTTCATTTAGCAGTTGGTCTATGGTGAGTATCATAGGATTAGTATTTCAATTCAGCAGTTAAGATAAAGGTGCGACGCACGCCTGGTACGGTAAAGCCACCATTGTCATATAGGGCATCGTAGTACAACTTGTCCAACACGTTTTTTACATTTAGCTTGAGAGCCCACTTAGGTTGTTCATAAGTCAGCATGGTATCAACCCGTGCATAGGCCGGTGCTGTATTGGGATGGTAGCTACCATTGAGTGTAGGTGCTGCTGCTGCGTTGGATGGATTGAATGCCTGTCTATCACCCTTGGCTTCAACGCCACCACCTATTTTCCATTGCTCGTTGACTTTGTAAGTGGTCCAGAGATTTAAGGTATAGCGTGGTGTATTACGTGCACGCTGACCTATGTACCCTGAGTTACCCGTAGTGATGGCGCCTGTGGTGGGATTAATGTTTTGTGCAACCTCTAGTATGCGTGCATCCATAAGTGAAATACCTGCAAACACTTCCCAGTTTTTATTGATACGACCAGCTGCTTCGAGTTCAATCCCATCGGTACGGCGTTTATTAGTCAGTATGCTAGCGGTCGCTTCGAGATCGGTGTTACGTTCCCAGTATTTGGTTGCTCGATATAGCGCAGCACGAAGTGCTAGATCACCATCAAATAAAATATACTTTGCTCCAAGTTCTATTGTGTCGCTACGTTCTGGTGGTTGTGGAGCGACGGTCAGTTGATATAAATCTGCAGTGGGGCTGAAGGAATCACTCCATGCGACATAGTAATGCGATTCATCTGTTGCATGATAAGACAGCGCGCTACGATAACTCCATTCGCCAAACTGTAAATTCGGTGAGGTCGAGCTAGAGTATTTTGCTTTTAGTTCATCGCGACGTACACCGGCGGTGGCTTTCCACTTCGGTATGAATTCAACTGTGTCTTGTGCATAGACTGCATAGGAATTGCCATCAAAAGCAGTGGCATTAACATTCGCTCCTTGATATGGACGAAAGTCAGGTGTCACTAAACTTCCAGTATTGTTTAATAGTGTTTTACGTGAACTTTCTTCTTTGAGATATTCAATACCACTTAAGAATTGATGCTGCAGTCCCATAGCTTGGAATTTCTTGCTGAAGTCTGACTGCAGTGTAGTCGTGTTATAGAAAGTCATCCGAGTTTGGTTGCCTCCTACGCCACCTGCTGCATTCGGTGCTGTAACTAAATTAGGGGTCTTAGCCCAATAGCTACGATCATAATCAGCAAAGCGTAGTTGAGTACGTAACTGTGTATCTTTATCTATCTTCCATTCGTGCACAGCGGTGCTCATAGAGGTATCGCTGTAATCGAAGGTGTTACGCGTTCCAAAGAAAGTTGTCGCAGGTTGGATGTTGCCTGGTAGTCGAGTTGCAGAGTTAAATGACACACCAAAATCGGGATTGTCGCGCGTGCGTAGATAATAATGATTCAACCAAATTTTATGGTTAGTAGACTGATTGAGTGCAAGACTAATTGCAGCACCACTGCGCCCAATCGTAGGTTCGGCACCAGAAGCTGGGTTACTGCGCCAACTACCTTCATTACGATTCATTAGATTGACGCGTAAACCTGTATCTTCATTTATACTTTTATTTAAGTCTGCAGTTTGTTGTCGATAGCCATAAGAACCTACGCTACCAGTCAGTCGGTATTGATCATACTCGAGCGGTGTTTTAGACACTTGATTAATCACACCACCTGCTTGTCCGCGTCCAAACAACATCGCGCCCGCCCCACGTAGTACATCGATTTGTTCGTAGTTAAATGTTTCGCGGTTGTATTGAGCTGTGTCGCGTATGCCATCTAAATACATATCACCGAAAGTATAGAAACCGCGCAAATTCATATTGTCACCACCACGGCCACCTTCAGCTGCATTAAAGCTAATACCAGATACATTGCGCATCGCTTCTTGTAAGGAGCCAACTTGTTGTTCTTGTAGGAGTTTGCTGGTGACAGTAGTAATCGCTTGCGGTATGT
>JBEDCU010000077.1:0-2627 GCA_041176585.1 Pseudomonadota bacterium | reverse complement strand
GATTTATGATGTAGGACTCTCTTATCTTGTGGCACTAAACTGACAGCAGATCAATGAAAAACATTAATCCCGTTTTGTACGCTTTTGATTAGTAGTTCTGGTGTAGCTCGTATATGTGCCTCTAATGCTAAAGAAGCGCGTGCTTCATTACCTTCCATCGCAGCATTAAAAATTAATTCATGCTCGCTATGTACATCTCTTTCAGTTTGTAAGCCTATCGCATAGCGACGATAACGCTCACCATTTTGGGTGAGTTGATGTAAGACACGCAAAGTCCAAGGTGAAGTGCAGGCAGCGAGTAAAGCCACATGAAATTTAGCGTTAGCTTTTTCCCAGTCTTTTGCATAAGCAGGTAGTAGTGGCTGTTCAAACTGCGAAAGTATTTCGTAGCTTTGTTGTAAATCTTTGCGCCATTGCGCATCACCTTGCCGTATGGAGTCACGCAAAGCTTGGGTTTCTATAGTGACGCGCAAATGCGTAATGTCTATCAACTCTTCAATCGCAATCGGCGCTACTTTAAAGCCTCGTTGTCCCTCTGTAATAACGAGAGCATCGCTTAAGAGTCGGGTTAACGCTTCACGTAAGGTGCCTGCGCCAACTTGATATCGATCTTTGAGATGTTCAATCAGTAATTTAGTGCCTGGGGCTAGTTTGCCATTAACGATATCTTCACGTAGCTCTTCATAAGCACGTTCAATTAGCGTGCGATAACCTGTCACATTACTAGTTTCAGCTAAATATAATTTGTTATTGAGAGTTTTTTTTGTCACGAAACGACTTCTTCTTTTCTTAAATATTAATAATTTTTTTCTATTCTTTATGCATACGCTGCAAGCGATAACTTAGCTGAGGTCGAGTGAGGCCTAATGAACGTGCAGCAGCAGATAAATTACCGCCAGCTCGTGAGACTGCTTCTTGAATTAAACCATCTTCTAATACATCGAGACTAAGACCGCGCCGCTGTAAATCTTCAAACAACGTATGAAATTCTGCACTAGCATTCTGTTGTAATTCACCCGACGAATTAATCGACACACGTTCATAACTTGGTGGGATAGTAAATAAATCTTCCACATCCACCATCTGTCCTGCTGCAGTGACGATGAGTCCGCGTTCAATCAGATTTTCAAGTTCACGAATATTGCCAGGCCATGGGTAGCCTCGCATAGTATCTAAAGCGCGATCAGTAATGCCCGTTACGCGCTTATTATGTTGCGCCATAAATTTTTTAAGTAAATGATTGGCTAATACTTCTATATCATCTATGCGTTCACGTAGAGGTGGTATCGCAATCGGGTAGACATTGAGTCTATACATCAGATCGCGTCGAAATCGACCAGTTTCTACTGCAGCGGCTAAATCCACATTGGTTGCTGCTACAACGCGCACATCTACTTTACGAACTTGGGTAGAGCCCAATCGTTCGACTTCACCATTTTGTAAAACGCGTAAAAGTTTAGCCTGCGCTGCTAATGGCAAGTCACCTAATTCATCCAGAAATAAGGTGCCGCCGTCAGCGCGTTCAAAGCGTCCTGCTCTAGCAGCGCCAGCGCCAGTGTAGGCACCTTTTTCAGCGCCGAATAATTCGCTTTCTATCAGTTCATGCGGTAATGCTGCGCAATTAACTGCAATAAAAGGTTGATTCGCGCGTTGGCTTAAGCCATGCAGTGTTCGTGCAAAACGCTCTTTACCTACACCCGTTTCACCTGTCAACATGACGGTCACTTGTGTGGCAGCCGCTTTACGTAATAGTTCTATGGATTGCTGAAATGATTTTGATCGTCCTATGAGTTCACCAAGATCGTCGCTAGGACTAATGGAAGTTCTCAAACTTTCAATTTCTGCTTGCAAGTCTTCCATGCGTACCAGCAGAGAATCAGCAGCGTAATCTTCTTGAAGTTGTTCGCCATCTGGCCAGTCTTTGAGGGGTCTGCCCTCAATGCGGCAGTGTGAGTGACCGCAGGCGCCACATTGCGTTTCTCTATAAATGACGGGTTGTCCCATGAAAGCGCTGACATAGCCGGAGGCATAACCACACAGCATCCAGCAAACTGGTTCAGTTTGTTGGCCAAAATGCTTGGTGTGCGTTTCAACTTCCCAAGAATGATCCCAACGGAAGATGCCCAAATGTTCACCGGTTTCTAAATTCAATTCGAATTTTTCAGGGGTGACTTGTACTGCGCCCTCCAACATATGGAGTTGAGGACCCACAGTAAATTGTTCATAAGGTGAAGCATTCGGTCGCACTTGTCTGGCAAGTGCTGCATCACGGCTACCGGATGCATAACCGGCACGCATTAAAACGCGACGGGTTTGCGCAATGCCTATGGTTTGCATTAATTCACGTCGCAATCCACCCAAAGCCTCGACATGCAACAAAAGCATGCGATGTCCAGCCAACCAGATCCGACCATCTCCCGCAGAAAAATGCACCAAACGCCGCAGATCGGCATCTTGTGGCATGGGAGGCAGGTTGGGAAATTCCATTTAAATATCGATAAAAGGGATGAATAGGATTTTCATTTTGAAATGTTCGATTATTGAGCAATTCATGACTGAATTTATCATTTGATCAAATTTCTCGCCAGTAATTTCATCAAATGATAAAAATCGGCGCATTTAAAAGT
>JBEDCU010000076.1:0-7275 GCA_041176585.1 Pseudomonadota bacterium | reverse complement strand
GTGTGGGTATATACGTAGTCAATAATGGAAATCTTGATTTCTATAACCCAAAAATATAGAAATTTTATTTCTAAGTGGCATTCATTAGTAAAATCAGATGCTTGACACCTTTTCTTGAGGTGGAACCTTGAAGAATGAAGTAGGCGAAAAAATATGAAATATAACGATCTGCGGGACTTTATTGCCAAATTAAAACAACTTGGCGAATTAAAAGAAGTTGCGCTCCCAGTTTCACCTTATCTAGAGATGACGGAGTTGTGTGATCGGACTCTGCGAGCAGAAGGTCCTGCTTTGCTGTTTACGCATCCTAAAGATCACACCATACCGGTGTTGGGTAATTTATTTGGAACACCACAGCGTGTAGCGCTAGGTATGGGTGCTGATAACGTGAGTGAGTTGCGCAAGATAGGTCATGTGTTATCCATGTTGAAAGAGCCCGAGCCACCCAAAGGATGGAAAGATGCTTTGGGATTGGGGTCTTTGATAAAGTCAGTGTGGGATATGGCGCCTAAAGAGCTACGCTCTGCGCCGTGTCAGGAGATTGTGTGGGAAGGTCAAGATGTTGATTTAGCTAAGTTGCCAATTCAGCATTGCTGGCCAGGTGATGTTGCACCACTCATTACTTGGGGATTGGTGATTACCAAAGGTCCCCATAAGAAGCGCCAAAATCTTGGGATTTATCGCCAACAAGTTGCAGGTCGTAACAAGCTCATCATGCGTTGGTTGGCACATCGTGGGGGTGCCTTAGATTTTCGTGAACATTGCATTACCAATCCAGGTCAACCTTATCCCATCGCAGTTGCATTAGGAGCTGATCCTGCCACCATATTAGGTGCAGTCACGCCAGTACCTGATAGCTTGTCTGAATACCAGTTTGCAGGTTTATTAAGAGGCAGTCGTACCGAGTTAGTGAAAGCAATAGGTAGTGAGTTACGTGTTCCTGCTTCTGCTGAGATTGTGCTGGAAGGGCATATCTATCCACAAGCGCATAAACCGCTTGCGCCTGAAGGTGCGCCAGCATGCCCTGATACGGGTTATGAAATGGCGCTAGAAGGCCCATTTGGTGACCACACGGGTTATTACAATGAACAAGATTGGTTTCCAGTGTTTACAGTCGATCGCATAACGATGCGACGTGATCCGATTTATCACTCGACTTACACAGGCAAACCACCAGATGAGCCCGCCATACTGGGTGTGGCATTAAATGAAGTTTTTATTCCGCTCTTACAAAAGCAATTTTCGGAAATCACAGATTTTTATTTGCCGCCTGAAGGATGTAGTTATCGCATGGCAGTCGTGCAAATGAAAAAAGCCTATCCAGGTCATGCTAAGCGCGTGATGTTTGGTGTGTGGAGTTTTTTACGTCAGTTCATGTACACCAAATTTATTGTCGTGGTTGATGAGGACGTCAACATACGTGATTGGAAAGAAGTCATTTGGGCTATTACCACGCGCGTCGATCCACTACGTGACACCACGTTGGTCGATAACACACCGATTGATTACCTAGACTTTGCATCACCAGTCAGTGGACTCGGTAGCAAAATGGGGATTGATGCAACCAACAAGTGGTCGGGTGAAACCAATCGTGAATGGGGACGCACAATCGAGATGGATGCAGACGTTAAAGCACGTGTAGATTTGATCTGGCAGCAATTAGGTCTGTAAACAATCGCGACATAGCTTGAATCATCCTCTTAACTAGAGGGGATACCTGATAAAATCGTGCTTGGCGGGCCCCTGCGCATCGTGGCATGGTCAACCTGGTCAGGTCGGGAACGAAGCAGCCACAGCCGTTTACCATGAGTGCCGTAGACAAGGCTCGCCTCTTATTTTTCTACTATGTTTTTTCCCTCTCGCCGAATTCAAATTCGGGACTGCGGCGCGTCAGGTAAAATGCGCATCTCACTACATCGCGATTGCCCATGTCTTATCAGGTTCTAGCCCGTAAATATCGTCCCCGCAATTTCGACACGCTGGTCGGACAAGAGCACGTTGTACGTGCGTTAACGCATGCCTTTGAGCATAAGCGTTTGCATCACGCGTATCTATTCACTGGTACGCGCGGCGTAGGAAAGACCACGCTCTCACGTATCTTAGCTAAAGCACTGAATTGTATTGGCACAGATGGCGCAGGAGACATCACCGCTTCACCATGTGGCGTATGTGAAGCTTGCGTGGCAATTGATGCAGGTCGTTTCGTTGATTACATAGAAATGGATGCTGCATCGAATCGTGGTGTTGATGAAATGACGCAATTGCTCGAGCAAGCTGTGTATGCGCCCTCGAATGCGCGCTTTAAAGTCTATATGATTGATGAGGTGCACATGCTCACCAATCAGGCTTTTAACTCCATGTTAAAAACATTGGAGGAACCACCCGAGCATGTGAAATTCATTTTAGCGACGACTGATCCACAAAAAATTCCAGTCACCGTTTTATCGCGCTGTCTGCAATTTAATTTAAAGCAGATGCCACCCGGTCATATTGTTAGTCATCTCGAAAACATACTCGGCCAAGAACAAATCACATTTGAAGTCCCTGCTTTACGCTTGCTTGCACAAGGTGCGCAAGGTTCTATGCGCGATGGGCTTTCCTTAACCGATCAAGCAATTGCTTATGCAGCAGGTAAAGTCACACTAGAAGCTGTGCAAGGTATGTTGGGTACTTTGGATCAAGGATATTTAATTAGCTTATTAGATGCACTCGCAGCACAAGATGGCGCTCGCTTATTGGCTGTTGCAGATGACATGGCTGCACGTAGTTTGTCTTATTCAGCAGCGTTACAAGATTTAGCCACCTTGTTTAATCGTATCGCGATTGCACAAAGCGTGCCGCAAGCTATTCCTGAAGATTTGCCTGAGCGTGAAGAAATTTTGAGACTGTCAGCGCAATTCTCACCAGAAGATGTGCAATTGTTTTATCAAATCGCTGCACACGGTCGTCATGAATTAGGATTGGCACCCGATGAATATGCAGGCTTCACCATGACCTTGTTGCGTATGCTTGCATTCACACCACTCTGGTCTGATGGTAAGAGTGCACCACAACAAACGTCATCAATAGCACCTGCAACGTCAGTAAAAAAAGCGGAAGCAGCTGCTTCGGTAGTGAGTGCTTCAACCAATAAAATATCAAGTACAGCATCAAGTGCTTCACCAAGTGCAGCAACTGAGAAACCAGTCAGCCCTGCTATGGCAGCATTAGCGGCAGCACGTAGTCCTAAAGCTAATAATGCTACTGCCAGTGCACGTACTGCACCTGCTGCATCAGAAAAACCGCAAGCTGCAGCAGAGAACACGACTTCGTCTACTGACTCTGCGCAAAAAAAAACTGAAAATTCTGCACCAGCTGAGATCTTAGTTAGTGCAGCACCTGCAAAATTAAATACTACCAATCTATTTTCAAATTGGGATGGTTCTTGGCCTACCTTAGTGAGAGCTTTAAGCGTGCGTGGTGTAGCACAACAGCTCGCAAGTCAAAGTGAATTATTAGCTTGTGAACCAGAAGGTAATGTTGTGATGATGCGTTTGCGTGTGCCGGTTGACACTTTGCTTTCAGCAGGCAGTGCAGATAAATTATCTGCAGCCTTGACTGAATATTTAGGTAAAACCATCAAACTCGTAACCGAGATAGGTACAGTGGCACATACCGCCCATGCACAAGTAGTCGCAGAACAAGCAACGCGTCAACAAGAAGCAGAAGACGCAATGCACAATGATCCGTTTGTACAAAAATTAATAAAAGAATTCGGTGGCACTATCGTCCCTGGATCAATTAAACCTGCCTGATTATTAATTCACAAGGAGCTCGAGATGATGAAAGGCCAACTTGCCGGCTTGATGAAACAAGCACAGGCTATGCAAGACAACATGAAAAAAATGCAGGATCAACTGGCGACCATAGAAGTCGAAGGTCAGTCAGGTGCTGGTTTAGTTAAAGTCGTGATGACTTGTAAAAATGATGTCAAGCGCGTCACTATTGATCCGAGTTTGTTAGGTGACGATAAAGACATGCTAGAAGATTTAGTTGCTGCAGCATTTAACGATGCAGTGCGTAAAGCAGAAGCGACCTCAGCAGAAAAAATGTCAGGCATGACAGCAGGTTTACCATTGCCTCCAGGCTTTAAACTGCCATTCTAAGAATGACACACTGCTTGTGAATACGCCTACCAGTCTGGATTTTTTAACCGAAGCACTGCGTCGATTACCTGGCGTGGGGCCGAAGTCTGCACAGCGTATGGCTTATCACTTAATGCAGCATGATAGAGAAGGTGCTGCATTATTGGGTCGAGCTTTGTCACAAGCAGTAGAAAATATTCAGCATTGTTCACGCTGTAATACCTTCACTGAACATGCTATTTGTGAAACCTGCCTCAATGATAATCGCGATGCATCACTACTCTGCGTAGTGGAAACGCCTGCGGATCAACTCATGATAGAACAGACGCTGACCTATAAAGGTTTGTATTTCGTTTTAATGGGTAGACTGTCACCATTAGATGGCATAGGCCCCAAAGACATACATCTAGAAAAACTCGTTACCCGTGCAACCGATGGTGTGGTGAATGAAATTGTTTTAGCAACTAACTTCACCAATGAAGGTGAAGCAACAGCACACTATATTAGTGAAACCTTAAAAGCGCGAGGACTCAAGGTGAGTCGATTAGCACGCGGTGTGCCAGTAGGCGGTGAATTAGAATACGTCGATGCAGGTACTATTGCACGCGCTATGTTAGACAGACGCGCTACTTAAATCAATTAATTCGCATGAGTGATTCATCAACATCCAAAGCTGCAAGCACAGGCCCTATGCAGGGCATTAAAGTGTTGGAGCTTGGTACTTTAATCGCAGGTCCATTTTGCTCACGTATCTTGGCTGAGTTTGGTGCTGAGGTGATTAAGATAGAAGCACCCGATGGTGGTGATCCTATACGTCAGTGGCGCGTACTCAAAGATGGCAATTCATTATGGTGGAGCGTACAAAGTCGCAATAAAAAAAGTATGACCTTGAACATGAAAGATCAGCGTGCACAAGAAATTGCACGCAAGCTCGCGCTGGACGCCGACATCATCATAGAAAACTACCGACCCGGTGTATTAGAAAAATGGAATTTAGGTTACGAACAACTTAAAGCCATTAATCCTGCCACCATCATGGTGCGCTTATCTGGTTATGGACAAACTGGGCCTATGCGCGATGCACCAGGCTTTGGTGCCATTGGTGAATCTATGGGTGGCATACGTTATGTCTCAGGTCATCCGGATAGACCACCAGTACGGATTGGTATCTCTATCGGTGACTCTATCGCTGCATTGCATGGTGCAATCGGTGCATTAATGGCTTTACGTCATCGCGACACCACTGGTGGTCGATGGAATGGACAGCAAGGTGATGCCTCACAGTCAGGTCAAGGACAAATGGTCGATGTCGCTTTATATGAAGCGGTATTCAATCTCATGGAATCTATGGTGCCGGAATATGATCATGCTGGCGTAGTGCGTGAGCGTACTGGCGGTGCTTTACCAGGCATAGTGCCATCAAATACTTATACGACAGGTGATGGTGAAAACATCGTCATCGCTGGTAATGGCGATGCAATATTTAAACGACTCATGCGCGCTATTGATAGAGCAGACTTAGCTGATGATCCTGTATTAACTAACAATGCAGGTCGTGTTACACGGGCTGAAGAAATTGATGCAGTCATACAAGCTTGGTGTAACACGCAAAACATTGATGATGCATTGAGCAAGCTAAAACAAGCTGATGTACCTGTTTCTAAAATTTATTCAGTACGTGACATGTTCACAGATCCACAATTTATTGCACGACAAATGCTAGAGCAGCATCAATTCAAAGATGGCTCGCCTATCACCATGCCTGCTATCACCCCGAAGTTTTCTGAAACACCAGGCAGCACACGCTGGCTGGGACCTGAATTAGGTGAGCATAACCATGAAGTGCTACGTGCTTTAGGTTATGCAGATACTGAAATCGCTGAGTTAAAAAATAACGGCGTCATTTAACGTCGCTTCTCATTATCTTCAGACTGCAAAAGAAAACGGCATGCCATGCGTGCAGACTAATTATTTTCTTTTTATTTTATTCCCACCTCATCTCACCTTAAGACTAGTAGTGATTAAGCCTGATTAATTTTTTACAGGGTTTGATTACATCACTACGGTAAAAATTTCCTCTTCTCCCTCTTCGGATAAATCTTGATTATTTCTTTACAGGAAATTTTTAAGCTTGAATCTCGACTGCCTATCGGAACTAATGTTCGACTATAGAACACTCAAATTTAGCAAGTAATTAACTCTAGGAAATATTTCATCTAACTTGCCAACTCCGATTAACTCTATGGAATGCAAACATTATGAATCGAATTAATAGTGATAGTAAAAAGTCTATTGAGGATTTAAATAACCATCGGTTAAGTTCATCAGAGGAAGTGTTATTTGATGCTCGATCTAACTCTGCAGTAGATAGTCCTCCAACCAAATCAATATCAACGCTAGAGTCTATAAAGGCATTCATACAGCAAGCGATTCATGCAATTCGTACTGTATTTCAGTTTAAGTCGCATCAAGAAATTCCCATCACAAATATTAAATCACCAATTAATCCAAAGCCTGAAATTCTCAAAAATATAATAAATAATGAATCTGTAGCAGCTGAAGTCAACCCTGATTCGCCATCCTTAAATAATACGAAAGCTAGTTCAAATGATTCTCTACTTGATGATTTTGAAATTATAGAATCACTCGATGATATTAATATGGGAGATGATCTTAAGATTGAGGACAAAGCTAAAAATATAAAAGAGAATATTTTGGTAGAAACGATAAGTTTAATAGATGAGAGAACTAATGATATTAAAACAGAAAATTATGGTGCATTTGCTAATTGGTATAGGGGCGGTGCAGATATAAAAGTTATTCCCGATGATGCAGTAGGTTATGCAAAATATTTAATTAGAACGCATGACGATAATGAAAAAATTAAAGATATTCCTGAATTGCTAGCAATGGTGAAAGCAGCAAAGGATTTAGTTCAAGAAGTAGAAAGAAAAGAGCCAAGCTTCTTTGAATTGGGCCTTGCATTGAAATTAGATGCGCAAAAAGAAATTAAAAGTAATGCATCTTTTGGTGTAATTATCAGTGAACGAAATGATGAAGATTCGTTGAAAAAATACTTAAATGAAGAATCGCAAAGATTTATTCAAATTTTCTATCCTAAGAATATTGATATTCAGAATCAGTCAGAAAT
>JBEDCU010000075.1:0-4742 GCA_041176585.1 Pseudomonadota bacterium | reverse complement strand
CTACTAATCATCATCATTGTTTTTCTGTTTTTTTGATTTTTTAGTCTTAGTCGTATCCGATGTTTTTGCTATTTTTTTTATAGCGGGTTTTTTTGCTGGCTTCGGCTTTATTATTTTTTCTTCATCATTAGATAAAGAGTCAGTATTTTCTAACAGATCATTTTCTTTCGGTTTTGTTCTTGGATTTCTAGGAGCGCTTGGTTTAGCTTGTTTTTTAGCCGCAGCTTCATGCTCAGCTCTCACCTGCTGAGCAATGGCTTCCACTTGCTCATCAGTCATACCAAATTTCGCTTTCAGTCTTTCTAGGTGTTCGGTTTCTTCCTCAGTTATTACGCCATCAGCTAAGGCTTCACGAATTTCTGTTTCGTAAATCGCTTCTCTACGCTCAACTTGTGTGGTGTAAGCCGTTGCTACTACACCAGTTAAAATCGCTGCTAAGGCAATCGCTAACACTTGTGTGATGATCACAAGTACCGTGCCAAACATAGTCACTGGATCCACATTGCCCCAACCAGAAATAATGGTTAGCAAATACCACTTCATCGTTGCAGGTATGGAGGGGAAAACTTCAGGTTGAGCATGACCTTCAGCGATATAAATCAAAGAAGAACATAAGAGACAAGAAATCAGCACCAAGAATAAAGCAGAGGTGAAAGAATCTTTTTCTGCTTTAATCGCCTCTAATAAATCTTGTAGCGCATGGTTGTAACGCGATAATTTAAAAATTCGCATAAGACGGAAGATACGCAGTACGCGTAAATCCAAACCAGGGAACAGCAGTTGCGCATAAAACGGCATGGTGCCAAAGAAATCGATAAAGCCATAAAAACTAAAGATATATTCTTTGCGACCACGCCAAGCACCGCCTTCTTCTTTGCTGTACTTCTCGCTATAAGTCCACACACGTAAGACATATTCAGCAGAGAAAATCATCACGCTGACTAAATCAAAAATATGAAAATAAGATGCATATTCTTCATGCAGCGTATGGACGGATTCTAAAATAATCGCGAGCACGTTGGCGACAACTACGAATGCAATAAAAATCTCACAAAAACGGCTAGCGGTATCATGTACCGAGCCATCTAGAATTTCATAAATACGGCGTTTAATTTTTTTCATAGGAACTACATAAAACAAAATAAGTGATTGTCAGGGAGTTTAAAAATATATTGGGCTTAGTCTTTAATTCCCAGTTCTTTTTTAACCTGAGTCATCATATTTGCTACTGCATCATCAGTGAGACGGAATTGACGCTGCATACGTTGTAAGACTTCGCTTTCTGCAACACTAACTTGGCCATCAGAGAGTACTTCACGCAGTTGCGCCATAAAAGTCGCTTTCTTACGCGACATTTGATTCGAAAATGCGGAGGCGACAATCGCGGTCATGATCGCCGCCATACACACACCTAAAAAGCCAGTGAGTAGGGCGATGATTTCTCCAGCGCGTGTCATTGGTTCTACATTGCCATAGCCTGAGGTAATGGTGATGATGGCCCAATAGATAGCAGCGGGTATAGATGCAAAGTGTTCAGGTTGCGCATGGCCTTCTGCAAAATACATCAACGATGCTGCAACGATAGTCGCAATCAGAAGTAAAAATAAGGCGGAGCCAAAGGCTTGTTTTTCAGATTTCACAGCTTGGAATAAATCTTGTAGCGCTGTGTTGTAGTTGGAGAGCTTTAAAATCCGCAGTAAACGTAAGACGCGTAGTACACGCAAATCGAGAAAAGGGAACAGGAAATGCACGTAAAAAGGCGCAGTCGCAAAGAAATCGATCATGCCAAAAAAGCTAAACAGATATTCTTTCCTACCGCGCCATGCACCGCCTTGTTCAGCCGTGTAGCGAGCGCCATAACTCCAAGCGCGTAATAAATATTCGGAAGTAAAAAACATCACGCTCCAGAATTCAAATTCATGGAAAAAATCTTTATATTCAGCGTGAATTTCAGGTACGGAGTCAATCACCACTGCAGTACAGTTGGTCAAAACAACGAAGGTGATTAACCATTCCACGGCCTTGCTGTATCGGTTTTTCGCCGAGCCATCAAGGATTTGCATTAATTTATGTTTCATAAAGCTCTGTTATGCAGAAATTAAGTTTTTGCTAGCAATCCAAGCCAACTGTTTGACCAACTCAATGAGTTTGGGATATCGCAATTATTAAAAGTCCGTTATTATCAACCGAAACATCACACTATTACTATTTGTGAGTCATTAACTTCTTGTCATTTAGCAGAACGATTTACTTGGTTTTTTATCTGGCTTGAGGATGTAAATTTTTGAGGAGCATAAAATGCGCTTTGTATTAATTCAATCCATCATGCAAACGACTAAACGTTGGCGCAAAAAATTACATATCAATTTACAACCACCAGAAGCAGGTGATAGCCAGCCTAAGCGTAAAGATAGAACTGGCTTAATCTTCTTTTTGCTCGCTATCACCTTGGTTCTTACTGCGATGTATCTGGCTTAAACAACTCAGCTACGATCCAATAGCTTCCATACTGCACGTTCGTCATCAGTGGCTCTACCAGGGACTTCAAAAAGCTGACGAACTTTTGCAGCATCACCGACTGCCATGATTTGTCTTAAGTGACCAATCGAATGACGGAATTGTTCAAACGCGACTTCCGGCTCACGCTTGATAGCATCAATCGGTAGCATGCCATTTTGTGCCAGTTCTTTCTCTTCTCTAACTCGTTCAATTAATAGATCTACTTCCTGCTCAGTTACATGCAGGGCTGCAGCTGCTTCTAATAATTTGACGCGTTCTTCTGGAGTGACTACGCCATCTTTCATGTAGCGCAGCAAATCAGTTTGAATCGATTCACGATCTTTGTGTAGTTGATCATTGAAAGCGGTGGAAAGAATTGCGGCAGGAACTGCAAAAATACCAATACCCACCAGCGCCATGATCATCGTCATGAGTCGGCCTACAGGCGTGACCGGTGAAATATCTCCATAGCCAACAGAAGCTAAAGTAATCACAGCCCAGTAAATCGATTGTGGGATGTTTTCAAATTTTTCTGGTTGCGCTTCATGTTCAAATAAAAAGCCCAAGCTTGCGGTTAATACGACTAACAACAACATGATGAAGGTGGAGGCTGCAATTACTGGCCATTCACGCTCGAGGGCTTTAGATAAAGTATTGGTTGAGCTGGTGTAGCGTGTCAGTTTCAAGAGTCGCATCAAACGGAAAATCCGCAAGAAACGTAAGTCAAATATATGATGTAGCAGCCCTTCCAAGAAAAATGGCACGATGGCTAGAAAATCAATAATGGCAAGTGGTGATTTTGCAGCATCGATACGGCCTTTAATGGCACCTTGATACTTAGGATCTTCAACGCAGGAATAAAGACGGAATAAATATTCCATCGTAAAAATGCTAACAGATATAACGTCCACATAAATGAACTGCATGCCGAGTACATAGTGGATAGAGTCAACTGATTCAATTATCACGCAGACAACTGAAATAAACACCCACCACACCACAAAGCTATCAACCATTTCATGTAGCTTGCCACTAGTTGGGGTGGAATTAAGTAGCGCAAAAACTTGCTGGCGGAAGGTTCTACCACGATTCGCTTGAGCAAACTCTTGGACTGCAGGGATCACTGCACGCAGTAATTTCAACAGTCGTAGTAGTCGCAGTAAACGTAGTACGCGCAAATCAAGCGGAATAAATAACGCAAGATAAAACGGTAATATCGCCACCAAATCGATAATGGCATAGGGGCTACGTATAAAAGCAAAACGCGGCAGTTTACTCTTAGAAAATTCTGGATCTGCCGGCGCTGCAAATAAACGCATGAAGTATTCAATCGTGAATACACCTAGTGAGAATAACTCAAACTGATGAAAACGTGCTTGGTAAGGATCAAAAATTGAGGGGATATGCTCAGCAACGATACAAGCTGCATTTAAAATAATTAATATATAAATCCATTTATCAAAAGTTTTTTGATAATTGTTGGGATTATTTTGATCAAAAAACCAAGCGTAAATAAAACCAGTCAACCTAAGGGAAGGTTGGTTTTGAGCGATGTTATTGCTATCCATTTTTATTCTCCCTTTGGCTTAAAAAGTAAACGCGGAAATACGTTCTACGACAAAGCCTCTAACACACACAGTCAGACGCATAGGAACAACTTGATCTAGCTTTTCATCATCTGCTATGGGGCTATATGTAAAACCGCTACCATCAGGCTTAGGCGTGCCTTTTTCAAAAATAAGCGAGCCAAGTGTATGAGGATCATTACGGTCACACGCGGATGCAATCAAGAGATTGTCTTTGCTAAACATGTTTTTAGTTTCACCTAAGGGAGCACCTGCCGCAAACATCACATCGCGACATGCAGCCCATGTCATGGCGCTGAAATCACAAACAGCGGGAGGGTTAGCTTCAGCATTGCCGCGCTTTAAGCCTTGTTCAGTGAAAACTGCTACTACATGTTCACCATTCTCTTTGGTTTCACCAGAACTCGCTTCATCTTTCCAAATGGTGTAGCTAATATTCATCAGTATGAATAAAACTAACAACGCAAAAATTAGAAATGCTATGTCACCAGAAGTGATATAAGGTTTTTTAGGTTCAGCATGATTACTGTTATGTTGGGGTGCTGTATCGGCTTGCATCTTTTATCTCCCTAATTAACTAACAGTGAATGGCAAACTTACGCGTGCACTATCAATTTCTGTTAGTTGGAATAATTTTTTTGGATTGTCATCTTATAT
>JBEDCU010000074.1:0-25042 GCA_041176585.1 Pseudomonadota bacterium | reverse complement strand
ATTCGTGATGGTATTTTCATCAATAACAACTTTGGCAACATTTTGTTGATTTGGCAGTTCAAACATCACTTCAAGTAAAGCGTGTTCAATAATCGACCTTAAACCACGCGCTCCCGTTTTTCTCGCAATTGCCTTTTTCGCAATCGCATGCAATGCAGCAGGTCTTACTTCTAATTCCGCACCTTCCATGTCCAACAACTTGGAATACTGCTTAATCAAGGCATTTTTAGGTTCAAGCAGGATTTGAATTAACGCTTCTTCAGAAAGCTCTGCCAAAGTAGCAACGACTGGCAAACGACCTACTAATTCTGGAATCAGACCAAACTTAATCAAATCTTCAGGCTCAACATCCAAAATCATATCGCTAGCACTGCGCTCGCTCTGACTTTTCACTGTTGCCGAAAAACCTATACCGCTCTTTTCTGAGCGATTTGAAATAATCTTAGATAAACCATCAAACGCACCACCACAGATGAACATGATGTTGGTGGTATCGATTTGTACAAAATCTTGATTTGGATGCTTACGACCGCCTTGTGGTGGCACAGATGCCATCGTGCCTTCGATTAGCTTCAGCAATGCTTGCTGAACGCCCTCACCGGATACATCACGAGTGATCGATGGGTTGTCCGACTTTCTGGAAATTTTGTCAATTTCATCAATATAAACGATACCCTTCTGCGCTTTTTCAACTTCATAGTTACAATTTTGCAAAAGCTTTTGGATAATGTTTTCTACATCTTCGCCCACATAACCGGCTTCAGTCAGCGTGGTGGCATCGGCAATAACAAAAGGCACATTCAACATGCGCGCTAAGGTTTGTGCCAATAATGTTTTACCTGAACCAGTAGGACCAACTAATAAGATATTGCTCTTTGCGAGTTCAACTTCATCTTTTTTGCCCAGATGACGTAAACGCTTGTAATGGTTATAAACAGCGACTGACAAAATACGCTTGGCTGTTTCTTGGCCAATCACATATTGACCCAGCAAATCAAAGATTTCCTGCGGCGTTGGCAATTCAGATTTTGGACTAGCGACAGAATCGACTGACGAAGCTTCATCTCGAATGATGTCATTGCATAAATCAATGCATTCGTCGCAAATGAATACGGAAGGTCCGGCGATCAACTTTTTTACTTCATGCTGGCTCTTGCCGCAGAATGAGCAATAAAGCAATTTTTCGCCGCTAGATGATTTTTTCTCTGACATGTGGGATGAATTGAAGCTCTAAATGACTTGATCTTACCCTCGATTACAGAATTCGTCACCCCTTAGAGCAAGTTACTGTTCTTAGTAATCGATGGTCAAACATAAAACAGTAAAAAATCCGGCTTAAGCCGGATTTTTATTAAGCACGATGTGTAAGAACCTTATCTATCATGCCGTATTCCGCTGCCTGCTCGGCTGACATGAAATTATCACGATCTGTATCACGGGCGATCTGTTCAATAGAACGACCAGTTTTATCCGCCAAGATCTGATTTAAACGTTCACGCAAATATAAAATTTCACGTGCCTGAATTTCTATGTCTGCAGCCTGACCTTGCGCACCACCCAAAGGTTGATGAATCATGATGCGGGAGTTTGGCAATGAAAAACGTTTTTCCTTAGCACCTGCGGCTAACAAAAACGCACCCATGGATGCAGCCAGACCCGTACACAAGGTCGAAACATCTGGCTTAATAAACTGCATAGTGTCGAAAATCGCTAAACCAGCTGACACTGAACCACCCGGTGAATTAATGTAGAGCGAAATATCTTTATCTGGATTTTCACTTTCCAGAAACAACATTTGCGCGACCACTAAATTTGCAGTGTGATCATTTACAGGACCCACTAAGAAAATAACGCGCTCTTTTAATAAACGCGAGTAGATATCATAAGCGCGCTCACCACGGCCGCTCTGCTCAACCACCATCGGAACCATACCAAGCATCTCAGTATCTAAAGCGGATTGTCGGTAATTTTCCATTTATGCTTTCCTTGATCAGTTACGATGACTTCAAGCTGTTTCGTTATTACCCATTAACTCATCAAATGATAATGTTTTTTCTTTAACCTTGGCTTTAGCGAGAACATAGTCCACTACGTTGTCTTCTAACACTAAGGCTTCAACTTCAGCTAAACGATTACGATCACTGAAATAATACTTCACAACTTGCTGTGGATCTTCATAGGCTTTCGCAAAATCATCAACATGTGCTTTGATTTGCTCAGCAGTCGCTTGTAGATTATTTACTTTAACGATTTCACCTAAAATCAAACCTAAACGTACACGTCTATCCGCTTGAGTAGCAAAAATTTCCATAGGCATAGGCATGTCTTTGATATCCATACCGCGTTGACGCATATCTTCACGTGTCATTTCAGCCAAACGCTCAGTATCTTGTTCTAGCAAAGCCTTAGGCACGTCTAATTCAGCTACCTTAATCAAAGCATCCATCACGCTGTTTTTGGTACGGGATTTAATGCGGCTATTGACTTCACGCTCTAAATTAGAACGCACATCATCACGCATTTTTTGCAAATCGCCATCTGGAATACCCAACATCTTTGCGAAATCACTATTGATCTCAGGCAGATGTGCCCACTCAATTTTCTTCACAGTGATAGTGAATTCAGCAGTTTTGCCTGCGACATCTTTACCATGATAGTCATCAGGGAACTTCATAGAGAAAGTTTTACTTTCAGCTTGTTTTAATCCTATGGTAGCTGCTTCAAATTCAGCCAACATACGACCTTCACCCAAGACAAAAA
This sequence comes from Pseudomonadota bacterium, assembly GCA_041176585.1. GTDB lineage: Bacteria > Pseudomonadota > Gammaproteobacteria > Burkholderiales > Burkholderiaceae_D > Pernthalerella. Next base: position 22,282 of record JBEDCU010000074.1, on the reverse strand, counting down.
CGAAATCATCGGCTTTACCACCTGCAAATTCCACACCGTCTATCTTGCCCACGAAATCTATGGTCACGCGGTCTGCATTTTGTGCAGTCTGGTCTGGCCCACCATCACCATGTGCATCATGCACACCCTTGGTGTGATAGTGCACACGCTGCTTACGCAAGATATCGATGGTCTTATCAATTTCTGCTTCAGTGATATCAGCTTTGCTTTTTTCTACTTCAACCGCAGAAAAGTCACCGAGTTTGACTTCAGGATAAACCTCAAAGGTCGCTTGAAAGACGACTGAGCCATCGACTTTTGCGTCAGCTTTAGGTTCAATTTTTGGAAATCCGGCAACCCGCAGCTTATGCTCCGCAGTGACTTCACCAAAAGCACGACCCACTTTATCGTTTAAGACTTCGCTTTCGACGATGTAGCCATACTGTGCTGCCACCATTTTCATCGGTACTTTACCGGGGCGAAAGCCAGGTGCTTTAGCTGAACGTGCACGCACTTTTAAGCGTTTTTCCACTTCCGCATTGACGTCTGCCAAAGCGACCGTTAACGTCACACGACGCTCTAATTTTTCTAGGGTTTCGACTGCAGTTGCCATTTAAATCGTCCAAAAATGTTAATCGTGATTGGTGCGAGGAGGGGGACTCGAACCCCCACACCATTTCTGGCGTCAGGACCTAAACCTGGTGCGTCTACCAATTTCGCCATCCTCGCGCACAAGAGCCGGTTCGCCCTTGCAGTGTAAACAAAAGCAAAGGGCGACCCCGAGTCAAAACGGTCGCCCTCTTTAGCCTTGGTGTAGGCTATTCGACTTCAACCGCAGATTTTACTGGATTTTCCACAGTCTCGCCCCGATTTTTACTCTACAAAATCTAAACGACTGAACTGAGCCTATCGTTTCACTCTAAACCATGCGGCATACAGTGCAGGTAAGAACAGCAGAGTTAAAGCCGTCGCAACAATCAAACCGCCCATGATAGCCACTGCCATCGGCCCCCAAAACACCGAACGTGAAAGTGGAATCATCGCCAATACTGCAGTTGCAGCAGTGAGAATAATTGGTCTAAAGCGTCTCACAGCCGACTCCACAATCGCATCCCATGCTGCGACACCCGCTTGAATATCTTGTTCAATCTGATCGACCAGAATCACGGAATTACGAATAATCATGCCAAACAAAGCAATCACACCTAACTGCGCAACGAAACCAAAAGGTCGTTGCAAGATAAGCAGCGCAAGCGCAGCGCCTGCCACACCCAAAGGACCGGTTAGGAAAACTAAGAGTGAGCGTGAAAAGCTATGTAATTGCAGCATCAACAAAGTGAACACAATGAAAATCACTAAAGGCACATTCACTGCAATCGATTCTTGCGCCTTACCGCTATCCGCAGCTGCACCTGCCAACTTAATTTGATAACCAGGCGGCAGTTTGTCGCGCAGCGCTTTCAGTTGTGGATCAATTTGACTCGACACAGTTGGACCTTGTATGCCATCAATCACATCCGATTGCACAGTGATTGCCCATTCCCTACCTTCACGCCACACCACACCAGGCTCCCACACAAATTGTAGTGTGCCCAGTTGTGACATAGGGACTGCTTTGCCTGAAGCGGTAGGAATGCTGGCGTTACTTAATGCAGTGATGGTGGCGCGTTCTTCAACTGGCTGACGTAATACGATATCAATCAATTTTTCGTCATCACGAAATTGACCTATGGTGCTGCCACTTAAAATCGTATTCGCTGCACGCATCACAGTGTGTGAGGTAATGCCTAATGCACGTAATTTGTTTTGATCTAAATCGATCCTTACTACTTTTACCGATTCATTCCAGTTATCGTTCACACCCCGAGTATTCGGATTACGGCGCATGATCTCTTTAACTTGGTCCGCAAAGAATCGTACTTTCTCTACCTCAGTACCAGTCACACGAAACTGAACAGGATAAGGAACCGGAGGACCATTCGGCAATAACTTCACCCGCCCTCTCACTTCGGGAAAATCAGATTTAAATATCTCTATGATTTTTTTACGAAGTATTTCGCGTGACTTCGCATCAGTAGGCAACACGACAATTTGCGATACATTCGTTTGCGGGAAGATCTGATCCAGTGGCAAATAAAAACGCGGACTACCCGTTCCTACATAACTCGTCACACTCTCCACACCGGACTGCTGCATGATGAATCGTTCAAATTTCTTTGCTTGCACTTCAGTCGCTTGATAACTAGAACCTTCAGGCAACCATAACTCGACCATTAATTCGAGTCGACTGGAGTCAGGAAAAAATTGTTGTTCAATAAATTTAAATCCAAACACACCGAGAAAAAAACCAACGAGTGTGAGAGCGATCGTCGTCTTACGCCAATCCACACACCAATTCACCACTCCACGTAAGCGTGTGTAAAAAGGTGTATCAAATAATTCATGATGACCGACATTACCAACTGCAGGTTTTACTTTTAACAGCAGATAGCCAATGTAAGGCGTGAAGATCACCGCAAACACCCATGACACAATTAATGCCAGTGCATTCACTGAAAACATAGAAAAGGTGTACTCACCTGCTGCAGATTTTGCAAAACCAATAGGTAAGAATCCAGCCGCAGTAATCAGTGTGCCCGTCAACATAGGCATAGCAGTTGAGGTATAGGCAAAGGTCGCTGCATCAAAGCGCGACAAACCTTCTTCCATTTTTCTCACCATCATTTCAACCGCAATAATGGCATCATCGACTAACAAACCAAGTGCAATGATGAGAGCACCAAGTGAAATCTTGTGTAAATCAATACCCAATATCCACATTCCCAAAAACGTCGCTGCTAACACAAGAGGAATGGTCAAGCCAACCACTAAACCCGGACGTGTATCAATACGAAACGGTTTAGTGTGCACACCTAAGGCAAGAAAACTCACAGCTAAAACAATCAGAACCGCCTCGGTTAATACTTTAAGAAATTCATTAATAGATGTGGTAACAGCCTTAGGTTGATCAGCCACCCGCAACAACTCAATACCAACAGGAAGTTTAGTTCGTAAAGATGCAGACGCTGCATCTAAGCTTTTTCCAAGAGCGATGATGTCACCACCCTTTTCCATAGAGACGCCTAAACCAATGACTTCCTTGCCATTAAAGCGCATCTTGTCGCGCGGCGGATCAATGAAAGCGCGACTCACTTTTGCAAAATCACCCAGCCTAAAACTATTACCATTAGCACGCAGAGGCATGTTTTCAAAATCTTTTGCAGTACGCATTGAACCTGTCACACGCACTTGCAAATTATCGCTAGGCGTAACTAATACACCGCTTCCGTCAACTGCATTTTGTTCATTGATCTGCGCAATAATGCTATCGAGTGAGAGACCTAACTGCGCAAATTTACGGGTAGAGAATTCTATAAATATTTTTTCATCTTGCACGCCATAAAGCTCTACCTTAGAAACCGATTTCACACTCAACAATTGTTGACGTACAAAATCTGCATAGTCTTTTACTTCAGCATAAGTAAAGCCATCTGCTGAAAGAGCAAAAATCGATCCGAAGGTATCGCCAAATTCATCGTTATAGAGCGGGCCAATCACACCCGAAGGCAAGGTATTACGTATGTCACCAATTTTTTTACGCACTTGATACCAAGCTTGTGTCACTTCTCTCGGTGGCGTTGATTCACGCAATTGCAGAATGATCAGCGTTTCACCGGGTTTGGAATAACTTCGTATGGTGTCGATGAAAGGCGTTTCTTGTAATTTTTTTTCTAGCTTGTCGGTGACTTGCTCCGCCATTTGTAACGAGCTTGCGCCAGGCCAGTAAGCTCGCACCACCATGGCACGAAAAGTAAAAGGAGGATCTTCATCCTGCCCTAATTTGCTGTAACCTAAAATGCCACCTAATAGCAGTACTACCATGAGATAACGTACTAAAGGAATATGCTCTAACGCCCAACGCGATAGATTGAGACGATCTTTCATTTGCCTGCCTCAGTCGATGGCTGCGAGGTTTGTTGCGAAGTTTGCTGCGGGTTTTGCTGTGGTTTTGTATCTAGCTCTTGACCAAGCACATGCACTTTTTGACCGGCACGTAAGGTGTTCACACCCGCAGTCACAATCATCTGCCCTGCATTCACACCAGAGGCAATTACGACTTTATTGCCCATCACACCACCGACTTGCACTGGCACTGATTTCACTGCGCCATTTTCGATAACCCAAATTGAAGTCTGATTTTTTTCATTCAAGAGCGCCGTTAAAGGTAAACGAATCAGATTTTTATCTGCTTTTGTAACAAAACGCACGGTAGCAGTCATCCCCAATCGCACCTCAGGTGGTGCATTGGGTATAGAAATTTTTGCGGTGTAGGTACGCGTAGCTGGATCAGCAACAGGAGAGAGTTCACGTAATTGACCACGCAACACCAATGCTTGATTTGCCCAGATGCGTACTTGCATTTCTTTGACTTGTCTAACCATCTCGACCTGATCTTCAGGAATACTAATACGAGCTTCCTTCTCACCCGTTCTAGCCAGTTGCACTACTGGCGTTCCTGCTGCAACGACTTGTCCCGCTTCTGCTTGCAAGGCAGTGACGACACCATCGGCATCGGCGACTAAATTTGCATAGCTGTTTTGATTGGTAGCGATATTTAAAGCTGCATTACTCAGTTCATGATTCGCGAGTGCAGATTTATAAGCCGCTTCTTTTGCATCCAACACGGCTTGGCTCACAAAGTTTTTTTGTCTTAATTCGCGATAGCGTTCATATTCCGCTTTTGCAAGCGATAAATTGCTGGCTGCTGCATTCACCGAGGCATTGGCTTGCGATTGAGATAGTTGTAAATCACGCGGATCAATCTGCATTAACAACTGACCACGCTTAACCACGCTACCAATCTCAACTTGACGAGCAATCACCTTGCCACCGACGCGAAAACCTAAGCGCGATTCATAACGCGGCTGAATGTCGCCCGCTAGCTCAACCACGTTTTCTGCACTTGCGGGCGCAATTTGCAGTGCACGAACAGGACGAATATCTTCAACTACAGGTGGTTTTTCTGAGCAAGCGACTAACAACAACGCCATGGTAATGAATGAAAATTGTGTAATTAATTTACTAAGCGAGCTGGCTGCGACCTTAGGGCGCACTTTGTTCATCATCTGAAGCACTATTTTTCCTTTACTATTCGCCCTGCCTGTTTAATCTCTTAAAAATAGACAGTGGATAAGATATTGTTGGTGATATTTTTACTGACTTTGAAGTTAGTTAATTATAGCCAAATACGGGCAAGAATAAGATTATCGTTTCACTAACAAGCAGCTCAATTTGATGTCAAATTCGCATTACGAAAATTTTCCGGTTGCTTCGCCTCTATTACCAGCTCATTTAAGAGCGCCAATTAGAGTGATTTATGCCTTTGCGCGATCAGCTGATGATATTGCAGATGAAGGAACAGCCAGCGCCGAAGAACGACTTGCTGCGCTAGCAATATACGAACAAGAGTTAGATTGTATTGAGCAACGACAAAAACCTAAAACACAATTATTTCAAGAATTAGAAACGGTCATCGACCAATACGCAATACCACTGCAAGCATTCAGAGATTTACTCTCAGCATTTAAACAAGATATCACTACAACGCGTTATACAAACTTTGATGGCTTGTTAGACTATTGCAGACGATCTGCAAATCCAGTCGGTCGCATTATGTTGAGTTTATTTAAACAACAAACAGCATCCAACCAAATACGATCTGATGCTATTTGTAGCGCTCTACAATTGATTAATTTTTTACAAGACGTCGCAATCGACTGGAAAAAATCTCGCATCTATCTTCCACTAGAAGATCTTACACGCTTTGGCATAACAGAAAACCACATAGCCCAAGCCAAGCTTGATGATGATTGGCGCGCTTTAATGACCTACCAAGTTGAACGAGCTCGTAGCTTATTAATGCAAGGCGCAACTCTCCCACATCAGATTCCAGGTCGTATGGGATGGGAGTTAAGAATGATTATTCAAGGCGGCTTACGTATACTAGAAAAAATACAATCGGTTGACTATGATGTTTTTCATCGTCGACCACAGCTAGTGAAAACAGATTGGGCCTTGATGCTATGGCGTGCCTGTTGGATGTGAAATAAAAATTATCCTTTGCTTAGAACTTAAAAATAATCATGTCACCGCAAGAATACTGCCAACAAAAAGCCGCAAAAAGCGGCTCCAGCTTTTATTACAGCTTCTTATTCTTACCACCACAACGACGTTTAGCGATTACAGCACTGTATGCATTTTGTCGTGAAGTCGATGATGTGGTTGATGAATGTACTGATACAGCAATAGCACGCACCACACTCAACTGGTGGCGTAATGAAGTCAACAACATGCTAGCTGGCACACCCGCTCATCCGGTCACACAAGCTTTAGCACCTCATGTTGAAATCTTTAACATCAAGGGCGAACATTTACATGCAGTTATTAATGGCATGGAAATGGATTTAGATCAAACCCGTTACCTAGACTTCATTGCATTAGAACGCTATTGCTGGCATGTCGCTAGCGCAGTGGGCATCATGTCTGCCAGCATATTTGGCTGCACCAACCCTCGCACATTAGAGTATGCAGAAAAACTAGGACTCGCCTTTCAACTCACAAATATTATTCGTGATGTAGGTGAAGATGCACGTCGTGGCCGCATCTATTTACCGATCAATGAATGTCAGACCTATAACGTACCTGCATCGGAATTACTCAACGCAAAACATAGTGAACGATTCGAAGCCTTGATGCGCTTTCAAGTTGAACGCGCACAAACTTATTATGACGCAGCCTTTGCACTATTACCTGCGGAAGATAAACGCGCACAACGTCCTGGCTTGATTATGGCAGCGATTTACCGCAGCCTACTCAATGAAATTGCAGACGATGGTTTTCATGTACTTCAACATCGACTCTCACTCACACCTATACGTAAGCTGTGGCTAGCTTGGAAGACTTGGGTTCACAATTAATGTCTTTGCATATACCATCTAACCGTACAGTCGCAGTCATTGGTGCTGGTTGGGCAGGCTGCGCTGCTGCGGTTGAATGTGCAAGCAAAGGTCACACGGTCACCTTAATTGAAGCAGCGCGGATAGCAGGTGGACGAGCAAGACGCATTACCCAACACGGACATCATCTCGATAATGGTCAGCATATCTTGCTTGGTGCCTATAGCGAGACCATGCGACTTATGCGCGCAGTTGGATTAAAACCGTCGGAACTGATGTTGCGTTTGCCTGTGCAAATGCGATACCCAGACACTAGTAAAGGCATAAAATTTATTGCCTCACTATTACCAGCACCCTTACACATACTCAGTGCACTAATCACATCACAAGGCTTGAGTTGGAGCGATAAACTCGCATTGGCGCAATTTTCAAGTGCAGCACGTTGGATGGGTTGGCGGCTTGATTATGACTGCAGTGTCAGTGAATTATTAGAACGCTTTAATCAAACAGAGAAACTCATCGTCTGCATGTGGCGCCCTTTATGTATTGCTGCGCTCAACACACCACCTGAACGTGCTTCGGCAAATGTTTTTCTTAGTGTCTTACGCGACAGTCTAGGCGCACGCCGCTCTGCCTCTGACATGCTATTACCTAGACAAGATTTAACTGCATTGTTTCCAGAGGCTGCAATCGCTTATATCGAATCTCAAGGCGGGAAAATAGAATTTGGTACACGTATTAAACAGATAGAGCGACGCACTACAGGCATAAAGATAACGGGCGATGATTATGCGTCGGAGTTTGATGCCATCGTGATCGCAACCCCACCTTGGATCACACAGGATTTAATGCGTGAACATGATGATACGATAGCTACACATCAGTTTGAGTATGAAGCTATCACGACATGCTATTTACAATATGCAAAATCAATACGTTTAGATCATGCTTTTTATGCTTTGTTAGATGAAGCAAATGACGACGCATGGGGGCAATTTGTATTTGATCGTGGCTATCTCAATCCAGACCAAGCAGGATTATTTGCTGTCGTCATCAGCGCAGCGAATGAGGCAAGTAAGCTAGATCAGGCTGAACTATCCCTAGCAGTCGCCAATCAATTAGCAAATGCCTTTCAACAACCGGCATATGCAAAACCAGAATGGACTAGCATCATCACTGAAAAACGCGCTACGTTTGCTTGTACACCGAACCTAGATCGACTTCCGAATAAAACCAAGATTGATAATATTGTTTTAGCTGGTGATTACACCAAAAGTGACTACCCCGCCACCTTAGAAAGCGCAGTGCGTAGCGGAGTTCAAGCAGCACGGTTAATAATGAATTAGATCGAAAAGGTCTTACTGCATTTCTCTGATTTTATTCATCGCATCATCAATACGTTCTACACCTATCACTTCTAAGCCTTCAATTTTTTGCTTAGGTAAATTCGCTTTAGGTACAACGGCAATTGAAAATCCTAATTTAGCGGCTTCACGTAAACGTTCTTGTCCGCGCGGTGCTGGGCGTATTTCACCTGCTAATCCAACTTCACCAAAAGCGACTAAACCTCGTGGCAAGGGTCGGTTACGCATTGATGAGTTAATCGCGAGTAGCACAGGTAAATCAGCAGCAGGTTCAGTAATCTTCACACCACCGACTGCGTTAATAAAAACATCTTGGTCAAACGCTGCCACTCCTGCATGACGATGTAAGACGGCTAATAACATCGCTAAACGGTTTTGTTCTAAGCCTACTGATAAACGTCGAGCATTCGGTACATGTGAACTATCAACTAAAGCCTGTATTTCTACTAACAATGGACGACTACCTTCTTGCGTCACCATCACACAAGAGCCAGGTACTTGATTATCATGTTGAGAAAGAAAAAGTGCAGAAGGATTAGACACTCCCTTTAAGCCTTTTTCTGTCATAGCAAATACACCGAGTTCATTCACTGCACCAAAGCGATTTTTAAATGCACGGACTAAACGAAAACTAGAATGTGTATCACCTTCAAAATACAGCACTGTATCAACGATGTGTTCTAACACACGTGGACCTGCAAGCGCACCTTCTTTAGTGACATGACCGACTAAAATAATCGTGATGCCAGATTGTTTCGCGACACGCGTAAGCTGCGCTGCACATTCACGCACTTGTGCAACAGATCCTGGTGCTGAAGTGAGTGCATCGGAATAAATAGTTTGAATAGAATCAATCACAGCAACCTGTGGCTTTAAGTCAGCCAAGGTGTTGAGAATTTTTTCTAGCTGTATTTCTGCTTGCAATTTCAAATCGTCGGCATCAACTGCCAAGCGCTTCGCACGCAAGGCAATTTGTGCACCTGACTCTTCACCACTCACATATAAAACTTTTTTAAGCTTAGAGACATTTGCAAGTGCTTGTAATAAGAGCGTTGATTTACCAATACCTGGATCACCACCGATTAACACCACACCACCTGCTACTAAACCACCACCTAAAACACGATCAAATTCATCGATTCCTGTTCCAAAGCGTGGCACATCAATCGCTTCAATATCTGCCAGACTCATCACAGGCGCAGTTTGTGCAATGCCTTGTGCTTGATTTGAATAACGATTCCCACCCGATTCAACAATGGTTTCAACCAAGGTATTCCATCGATCACAAGAAGGACATTGTCCTGCCCACTTGTTACTAATTCCACCGCATTCAGTGCAGGTGTAATTGATTTTTGCTTTAGCCATGCGAATACATTACCTTAATTTTTTTCAGCTCGTGCCACTCGCGACGCAATTGCACACATTAATTCATAACCTATCGTGTCACTTGCAGCTGCCACTTCATCAATCGCTAAACCCTCACCCCATAAAGTCACTTTAGCTCCCACCTCAACGTTAGGAAGCGTAGTGACATCGACAGTTAGCATATCCATAGAAACACGACCTATTAACGGCACACGCTGACCATCCACCAACACGGGAGTGCCTGCTTTTGCATGTCGTGGATAACCATCTGCATAGCCGCAAGCGACAATACCAACGCGTGTAGTTTTATCGGCTTTAAATAAACTACCGTAACCAACAAACTCACCTGCTTGTAAGGTTTGTATCGCCATTAACTGACTTTGCAAGGTCATCGCTGGCCGCAAACCATACACAGCTGCTTCGCTATTACTAGGCGAAGCGCCATACAACATCACACCGGGCCTAATCCATTGCGCTGACATATCTTTGTGGTGCAAGACAGCTGCTGAATTTGCCACACTACTCTCACCATCTAATCCTTGAATCGCCGAACAAAATTGTTGGTACTGTGAATCCGCATTCAAGACTGCATGATTATTTTCCGCATTCGCAAAATGCGTCATGAAAGAAATTTTTCCTACACAAGGTAAGGAACGAAGTAATGCATACACAGACTGCACACGATCAACTGGAAAACCTAAACGATTCATACCCGTATTGATTTTTATATGAACATCAATAGGCTGAGATAAAGTTGATGATAAAGTTGATGATAAAGCGGCATCCTTGAGCATGGCTATTTGCTGATCCTGATGCACCACAATCTGCAATCTATGCTGATCAGCGATTTGTAGATCAGTCGCATCAAATACACCCTCTAACATCAAAATTGGCTTGGTCCATCCAGCTTCACGTAACTGAATCGCTGCATCCCATTCCAATAGCGACAGTCCATCTGCATCTGCAAACCCTTTGAGTGCAGATGCGAGTCCATGTCCATAGGCATTCGCTTTTACAACAGCCCAGATTTTTGATGAAGGCATAGCACGACGCGCTAGTGCCAGATTTGATTGCAAAGCAGTGATATCTATAGTGGCTACAAGGGGTCTAGGCATTGCAAAGAGGCGGAGGCTAAAGTGAGAAATATGAATATCGTGCCGGCATTTTACCGGAGACCTCGTTGGCCAAAGCAATTTTTGACTGCACAAGACCCGTATTAACTGGGTTTTATGCGCTCTCCACAATGACACAGCCATTAGCCTTGACGCCCATAAGGACTGAGACTGAGTTTTCATGGTATAAAGCAAGCCGATACTGATATTGCATCGCTCATCCATGAATCGCGGCTTTTATAACATCATCGCGGCACAGTTTTTCTCCTCTGTCGCAGACAATGCTCTACTCATTGTTTCTATTGCCCTCTTAGCAACAATGGATTCTCCAGCATGGATGACACCCATGCTCAAGTTGTTCTTTGTACTTTCTTATGTCTTACTCGCACCTTTTGTTGGCGCATTTGCCGATGCTTTTCCCAAAGGGCGGGTTATGTTCATCACCAACCTCGTCAAGATTTCTGGTTGTTTGATGATGTTTTTGCAGGTTCATCCTTTAATCGCTTATGCCGTAGTGGGCTTTGGCGCTGCCGCCTATTCACCAGCTAAGTACGGCATTCTGACCGAATTACTTCCAACCGAAAAACTCGTCGCAGCAAATGCATGGATCGAGGGCTTAACGGTGATGTCGATTATTGTTGGTACCGTTTTAGGTGGCGCTTTAGTGAGCGACAAACTGATTAACTATCTACCTGGATTCATGAATCCTTTGCATCAGGTAGCTTCGTTATTTACTACAGAGATTGCCTTAAGCGTCGTCATGCTTGCCTATATCATCGCCGCTTTGTTCAATCTTTATATACCCAACACGAATCCGCATTATCAAAATCAAGAACATAATCCCATCAAACTAGTGATTGAGTTTTCCCATTGCGTTACTGCTTTATGGCGCGATCGATTAGGTCAAATCTCATTGGCAGTGACTTCCTTGTTTTGGGGCGCAGGGGCAACGCTACAGTTTATTGTTTTGAAATGGGCTGAAAAAGCACTCGGCATGCAACTGGATAAAGCCGCCATTCTGCAAGGCGTGGTGGCGCTAGGTGTGGCTTTTGGAGCAATGGCAGCAGCGCGTTTAATTCCGCTGAAAAAATCACTGAATGTGATGCCAATTGGTTTCGCAATGGGCTTGGTTGTAATTCTGATGACCTTTGTGCATTCAGTCTATTTCGCCTATCCCTTACTCATCTTAGTCGGTGCACTATCAGGCTACTTTGTCGTTCCTATGAATGCCCTGTTACAGCACCGAGGCCATGTTTTAATGAGTGCAGGTCATTCTATTGCAGTGCAAAATTTTAGTGAAAATTTATCTGTTTTATTCATGTTGGCTTTATACGCCATCATGATTAAATATGATTTCAATCTTTACTATGTGATTTGTTTATTCGGCTTAAGTGTATCTACCATCATGTGGTTAATCATGAAAAAACATGAAGCTAATCAGCGTGAATACGACTCACTCCATCTGATTGGCCATCAAAAACACGTAGGCACTGATTGATTTCATTTATAAAGATAGGTAATCTTTATTCTTTAGTAGAAATTTTTATCGCTCCCTGCTGATAACTCAACAAGGCTTTTTGTTGCCAATCGCTAGGCACCACGAATCCTCTATCCACCTCAAATAATTCACCATCTTGCTCGCGCATTGTTGCGACCATCACAGGCATACTATCCACCTCAAAATGCTGAAGCAGATGCTGTTGTAATGCGGTCTTTGTTAAACCCGCATCGCAAGATATACGTGCTGGCGCCAACCACGACAATCGCGTTAAAACAAAATTACTATCGCTGATATGCGTATCGATTTCATCAATACTGCACCACCATCCTTTGCAATGTTCTTCTGTCAACCCTAGTTCTGCAGAATGCAGGCTTTCATCTTTTCTATAAAACAGCCAACCCTTAACTAAAGCTTTTGATTCTAAAAGTGCTTGCGGCAATAAAGCTTGTGCTTCAGCATGTGTGCCTAGGGCGAGTTGACGATCTAAAATTTTTCGCATTTTTGCGGCCAGTGTGTCCGCAAGATTAGGTCCCACAAAATACTCAGCTTGATAGTTAGGTGCATTTTTAGATTGCCCAGAATTCAGTAAATAAAATTTACTTGCGAATTCCCAATGAATTAGTTGTGATGCTCGCCAAAACAAAAAATCAAACTCACCTAAAGTTTCTTCTTTACCTTTACGGACTTGTAAACCATAGGCAAATAAATTTTCTCTTTCTTGAAAATACCAAGCTAATAGCTTTTCAGCATAACGTCCTAAGCGAGTAAATTTTTGTATGTCGAGAAATTGATGTAACGCTTCAGGTGCTTGTTGTAACTGAATTAACCATGCAGCTATATCATCACGCATATCGATGCTAGCAATTTTATTTTGCCATTGAGGTGCTACAGGATTGAGTAAATTAGGTGCGCTTAAAAGCCAAGCTAATGCTCTAACATGCGGATCAGATAGGTAATGCCAGCGCTGATGAAACGCAGCTTGATAGTGAGTAAATGACGTAGCAGCATCCATTACTGAAGCTCATGCATCACTGAACGAGCGAGACATAGATCGTTCCAAACATGTTTTTTCTGTGACGGATCTCGTAATAAATAAGCTGGATGATAAGTTACGACTACAGGTAACTCTTGGCGTTGATGAATTTTTCCACGCATTGATGAAACAGCAGTTGATGGATCAAGATTGAGTAGATATACCGCAGCACTTTTACCCAAAGCGACAATGACATCAGGCTGTATCAACGCGATTTGTCGTTCTAGATAAGGCATACAAGCAGCGGCTTCTGCAGGTGTTGGAGGACGATCTTTTCCATCTGCACCTGTAGGTCTACATTTCACAATATTAGCGATATAAGTATTCTTACCGCGCTCTAATCCCATTGCCAACATCATGTTGTCGAGGAGTTTACCTGCAGGTCCTACAAAGGGTTCGCCTTGTTCATCTTCTTGTCTACCAGGCCCTTCACCAACAAACAACCATTTCGCTTGCATGTCGCCTATACCGGGTACAGTATGTTTTCGGCCTTGACATAAACCACACTGCTGACAGCTCGCTATCATCTCTGTCAAAGGTTGCCAGTCTAATGCTGCAATATGATGTAGCGACTCTTCTGATTGAACAGATGCACCTTGTTCATGCTCTGCACCTTGAGCTAGCCCTCGTCGTTGCCACACAGGCCCCAAACCCATCGCTTGTAGTGTTTGTAATTTTTGTTGATTCATCTTTAAGCTCACACTCATAAAACTAAGCGCATAACGAGTGCATCTTCACGCGCTTGTTCGCCGGCAGGATAATAATTTTTACGCAAACCAATTTGATCAAAGCCCATTTTTTTATACACGGCTAAGGCTTGACCATTAGAAGGTCTGACTTCTAACAAAAGCGATGAACATCCATTGCCCAAAGCTAGTGATTTAATTTCTTTGAATAATAAACGTCCTACTCCCTGACCTTGCAAATCAGGCCGCACAGTAATATTTAAAATATGATATTCATCCACTACACTCATGAGCAAAAAATAGCCTGCCATTTTTCCGAATGCATCATGCAAGACTTTGCATTCATAGCCACTATTTAGTGAATCACTAAAATTACCGCGCGTCCAAGGAAAAGGATAAGCCGCTTGCTCTATCATCATGACTGCATCGAGATCTCTCGCTTGCATATCACGCAGCTGCCATACAGCGCTGTCTTCCGATACTAGCTGCGCAGATAACACGGATGTCCTCATTTCTGCGCTCCAGCTAATCGCTCATTAGTTGTGAGTGCAACTTTATTGCGTAAATACAGAGGACTTGCATCCCTAGGATGACAATACTCTTTACGCAACCAAGCTCGTGCAGCGAGTTGCGCAATCTCGCTAGCATGCGGCATGATTGCGGGATAACACTGCGACTGATTCAAATGTTGAAAATCGGATGCATAAGCCGTTAAACCATTACCACAAACAATCGCAGATACGTGGCTCTCTACTTCAGCTGCAGCAGATAAAGCTGGTTCAGCAATCATTTTCCATTCATGATTGTGCACATCATCAAATTCATATTCAGCGCTATAAACTTCAGCCATACGCGCATCTAAAACAGCAATCACATGCTGAGCAAGAACCTGATTACGTGCAGCCTCAGCAATAGCCAGTAAAGTCACGATAGGAATCACAGGCAATTGAGCACCAAATGCTAAACCTTGCGCTAAGCCACAAGCGGTTCGTGCACCTGTGAAGGAGCCAGGGCCCGATCCAAATGCAATTGCATCACAGGCTGATAGTGTTATTCCAGCTTCGGTAATTAACTCTTGCACCAACCCTAACACCGTCATCGAATGGGTTTGTGCCCCACGTGATTCTCTTGTTGTCACTTTCCCAGCCCGCAGCAGTGCAACAGAAGCGAGTTCTGTCGAGGTTTCAATGGCGAGAATAGTCGGCATGAAGTGAAAAGTGAAAAATAAATGGTGAATGGTTTGATGCATTGAGACATACACATTCTCAAAGCAGGATGTGTATTTTACCTTGCCTGCATTTAGCAGACTGCCAGTGTGCAAATAGGCAAATGGCTGGGGTAAAATACAGTCATGTCTGCGTTATTTCTCATCCCTGAAAATTTTCCTCAACTCGCATCCACTTTATCGCAAGATAAATGGGTAGTGGCTTGCCTGTGTGCCGCTTGGTGTGACGTTTGCAAGCAATATAGGTCAGGATTTGATGCTTTGGCTGATGAACACCCTGAGCATCAGTTTGTTTGGATCGATATTGAAGATCAGGCTGATTTGGTGGGCGATTTAGATGTAGAAAACTTCCCCACGATTTTGATTCAGCATCGTGACACCGTGGTGTTTTACGGCACCATGTTGCCAGAGCCCCGACAAGTAGCACGCTTGCTGCAAGCACAACTTGACCGCAGCCAAGAAGAATTACAACAAGAAGCAATCAGCACTGCTACCAGAAAAGAATGGCAACAGTCGGCTAATTTAAAAGCACGTTTAGCTGAAATCATTTCTTAATTGCGTGAGCTATCTTAGCTAAAGCGCTAAAGTTAAGCACAGCACAATCCCCTACTCCTAGTCTCAAGCATGATGGTCCTCTTTAGGATGGACTTCATGACGCATAATTTTTTTCAGTCTTTCATTCTTCTCTTACTTGTCACAGATCCATTTGGTAATGTCCCATTGTTTGTGAGTGCTTTACGTCGAGTCGAACCACATCGACGTGCAAAAGTCATACTACGTGAATGCGCTATTGCTTTCATCATCCTGCTGCTCTTTATGTTATTTGGGCGTTACTTTATGCAGGCGCTACAGTTATCTGAGATTTCGCTGCGCATAGGTGGCGGTGTGATTTTATTTTTAATTGCTCTGCGTATGGTGTTCCCACAAGCTGATGGCATCTTTGGTCACATCGATAGCGTGCTCGATAATGAACCCTTTATCGTGCCGCTTGCTATTCCTGCTTTGGCAGGACCTTCGGCGCTTGTCACGGTGCTACTGTTTTCGTCTCAAGCAAAAATGGCCATGGGCTATTACTTAATAGTGCTCTCCCTAGTTGCCTTGTGTTGGCTAGTGATTTTGCTCAGCGCAGACAGACTGCAACGCGTCTTAGGTGCTAGGGTGATTACCGCGTTTGAACGACTGATGGGACTACTGCTGACTGCAATGGCAATTGAAATGCTACTTGCTGGCTTGAGCATTTACCTAGCTACCCTACCTGTTCTCCTTAATTAATACGCAGGAGTTATTAAATAGAAAACATAAATTGCAATCATAAATTTCAATCAAAAACCCTTTATTATTGCGTTTTAGTGATGGAATATGATGCATGGATCAGTTCAAACAAATCTCCACCTTTGTGGATGTGATTAGCCGTGGCAGTCTCTCAGCCGCAGCACGTGCTGAAGGCATAGCACCCGCCATGATAGGTCGCCGACTCGATGCATTGGAAGAGCGTTTAGGTGTGAAACTTTTACAGCGCACCACTCGTAAAATCGCACTCACCAATGAAGGCGCGGCATTTCTAGAAAGCTGCCAGCGCATTTTGCTCGACTTAGAAAATGCAGAAACCCAAGTTTCTGAACGTAGCGCTAGACCTAGTGGCCATCTCATCATCTCCGCTCCTGCTGGTTTTGGGCGCCAACATGTTGCACCACTCATCCCTTCATTTCTGATCGAATACCGTGATGTGAGCGTGACCTTAAACTTAAATGACCGTGTCGTCGATCTGATAGGAGAAGGTGTTGATGTGGCGATTCGCATTGCAGATTTGGCAGATTCAAATTTAATTGGCGTCAAACTCGCAGACAATAAACGCGTTGTCGTAGCAGCGCCTGAGTACATAAAAAAATTCGGCACACCAGAAACTTTGGATGAGTTATCACGTCATCACTGCTTAACGATTTCTAGTGAGGGTAGTCAGCGTGGTTGGACATTTAGGCAAAACGGTAAAAATGTTGTGCTGAAAGTTCAAGGTAATATGGCCTGTAATGATGGCGCTGTTTTACATGATTGGGCAGTGCAAGGACGCGGTTTAGCTTGGCGTTCTATATGGGAAGTGGGTGGTGAAATTGAATCGGGCAAGCTCGTTACCGTGCTCGAAGAATTTGCAGCACCAGGTAATGATATCTATGCAGTATTTGCTCAACGACAGCATTTGCCTCTCAGAGTGCGTGCCTTGGTTGACTTTCTTAGACGTGCATTTTCAGCACCTGAATACTGGAAAAAATAAATCATTAAAAAAATGGGTAAAAAAAATCCCCGCTGTAGCAGGGATTTTTAGGCAGAGTGATATCTATGCCAGAGGCAATTACATAGGCTGAATATTCGAAGCCTGTTTGCCTTTAGGACCGGTAGTCACTTCAAACTGTACGCGCTGATTTTCTTGCAGCGATTTGAAACCGCTAGATTGAATCGCTGAGAAGTGAGCAAATAAATCTTCGCCGCCTTCGTCTGGAGTGATGAAACCGAAACCTTTAGAATCGTTAAACCATTTAACAGTACCTGTTGCCATTGCATTTCCTATCTTAGTAAGTTGCGCGGGTGACCCCGCCATAAAAGCGTCTCAACCAAGTAAGGAATTACAGACTGATACTGCACCACTGCTACTCGAATCTCAACGTGGGGGCATTATACTGGATAAGTTGTGTTTTTCGCATAAAGTCAACAATCATTTGATCTGAATCGATTTTGAAACATGAAATCTTGTTATTAGCCTAGCTCTAAAGCTTTAAAACCATGCTGATTACATGATTTAGCGTCGAATAAAACCTGTCATAAAGTGCTGTCTTAACAGCTTTTAATACGGCTTTTAGATAAATCGCATATAGTCTTAGATAGAGCACAGCTTTTGTCGTATTTATCCAATAAGAATCCTAATAGCATGAATTTTGATGTCGCCATTATTGGCAGTGGTCTAGCCGGTCTATCCGTTGCCCTACATTTAGCTGAAAACAAGAAAATCGCCGTCATTTCCAAACGCACTTTGCGAGATGGTGCCAGTGATTGGGCACAAGGCGGCATTGCAGCAGTCCTTGATTCCACCGATAGCATTGATCAACATGTCTCCGATACCTTAATTGCGGGTGCAGGCATTTGCGACGAAAAAGCTACGCGCTTTATTGTGGAACACAGCCGTAAAGCAATTGAATGGTTGATCAAACAAGGTGTGCCCTTTACCAAAGATGAAAGCACCGAACTTGGTTATCACCTCACACGTGAAGGCGGTCACAGTCAACGTCGCATCATCCATGCAGCTGATGCCACCGGTCATGCAGTACAACTCACTTTAGAACAACGTGTTCGTGAACATCCCAACATCACCTTATTGGAACATCATTTCGCGATTGATTTAATCACCACCGATAAGCTACATCTCAAAGATGAAGCCTCGCGTTGTCTTGGCTTATATGTACAAGATGTGGTGACAGGTAAAGTCATGACAATTAACGCTAGCCAAACCGTGTTAGCGACCGGTGGTGCTGGCAAGGTTTATCTCTACACCACCAATCCAGATACAGCGACTGGCGATGGTATTGCAATGGCATGGCGTGCCGGCTGTCGTATGGCGAATATGGAGTTCATACAATTTCATCCAACTTGCCTCTATCATCCATATGCAAAATCTTTTTTAATTAGTGAAGCAGTGCGTGGTGAAGGAGGCTTATTAAAACTGCCTGCCAGTGCAGGATCAGTAGCGGGTCAGCGTTTCATGCCGCAACATGATGAACGCGGTGAATTAGCGCCGCGCGATGTAGTTGCAAGAGCAATCGACTTTGAAATGAAAAAACGCGGACTTGATCATGTGGATTTAGACATCACGCATCAATCACCTGCATTTCTCAAAGAGCACTTCCCTACAATTTATGCACGCTGCCTAGAATTTGGTATCGATATCACTCGTCAACCTATTCCTGTTGTGCCCGCTGCACATTACACCTGCGGCGGCATCATGACCGATCTGGATGGTCGCACTGAAATTGCGGGCTTATATGCAGTTGGCGAAACAGCCTACACAGGATTACATGGAGCGAATCGCTTAGCGAGTAATTCATTATTAGAATGTGTGGTGCTAGGTCGTGCCGCTGCTTTACATATTGCACAGCAATCTCCCACAACTTCCCATGCCTTACCTGAATGGGATGAAAGTCGCGTTACGGATGCAGATGAAGAAGTCGTCATCACACAAAACTGGGATGAGTTACGACGCTTTATGTGGAATTTTGTGAGTATAGTGCGAACCACTAAACGATTAGAACGCGCTCAACATCGCATACGTTTATTAAAAGAAGAGATTGATGAGTATTACGCAAACTTCCGCATCACGCCGGATTTACTTGAACTACGTAATTTAGTTGATGTCGCTTCACTGATTGTGAACAGTGCTTTATCGCGCCATGAAAGTCGTGGCTTGCACTACAGTTTAGATTTTCCTGAGACCTTACCAACTGCAGGCCCAACCATACTCATGCCTAGAGCGCGCAATTTATAAGGCGTTGTTTAACTCAGCACTCTCAATGAATAATCGGTAGCTCTGATATCTTTTGTCAGACTACCGATAGAAATTCTGTCCACACCTGTTTGTGCAATCGCTTGTACGGTTTGTGCGTTCACACCACCAGAAGCTTCTAACATTGCACGACCAAGATTTAGGCTCACTGCTTCACGCATCATGTCTAAGCTGAAGTTGTCGAGCAAGATAGAAGTTCCGCCTGAGCTTAATGCTTCTTTTAATTCTGCAAGATTTTCTACTTCTATTTGTATACTGACACCAGCTTGCAAAGCTATTGCTGCTTTTAACACTTCAGGAATACCGCCTGCTGCTGCAATATGATTTTCTTTAATCAAAATACCATCATATAAAGCAAGACGTTGATTTTGCCCACCACCTACACGTACTGCATATTTTTGTGCAAAACGTAAACCAGGTAATGTCTTACGTGTATCAAGAATCGCTGCATGCGAACCTGCAATCAACTGCACATAGTGACGAGTGACGGTTGCTACACCAGATAACAACTGTAAAAAATTTAATGCACAACGTTCAGCAGTCAACAAAGATTGCGCAGGACCTTCAACCTGACACACCACTGTATCAGCTTGCATAAGATCACCTTCAGCATACTTCCAATCAATTTGTATACTGGCATCCACTGCCTGCATGACTGCATCAAACCAAGGTGCACCACATAGCACTGCAGCTTCACGTACCACCACCTCAGCTTTTTTATGCGCATGCAGTGGTACTAGCTTTGCTGTCCAATCACCGCTACCCACATCTTCAGTCAATGCAGCATGCACATTGGTAGTTAATGCAGCGCTTAACGCAGCATCAAAAGGTGTGTGGGGATTGCGTAAATTACTCATCGTTTTTTATGCAATCGTATTTAGGCTGGACCTATGCCAGAAAATAATTTCTGCTCTTGCGCTAAATCAGCACTTGGTGCGACTTTAGTTTTACGCTCAGCTGCAAACTGCAACATACGATCAATACATACTACTGCTTTTTTACCAATTGCAGGTTCAACCTGAATTTCATTACTGCCTGTTTCTAAAACATCTGCCAGATTTTGCAAGGCGTTCATTGCCATCCAAGGACAATGTGCGCAACTCTTACAAGTGGCGCTATTACCTGCAGTAGGCGCTTCAATAAAATGCTTACCCGGTGCTGCCATGCGCATCTTATGTAAAATACCATTGTCGGTGGCAACGATAAATTCTTGTGCATCTAATGATTGCGCTGCTGCGATCATTTGTGATGTTGATCCCACCACATCAGCCAATGCCACTACAGCAGCTGGTGATTCAGGATGGACTAAAATTTTTGCGTTAGGGTGATCGCGCTTTAAGAGTTCTAACTCCAAGCCTTTAAATTCATCATGCACTAAACAAGAACCCTGCCATAGCAACATATCCGCGCCGGTTTGCTTTTGTATATAACCACCTAAATGCTTATCTGGTGCCCATAATATTTTTTTACCTTGTGCATGCAAATGCGCGACGATGTCTAAACCTATAGATGAAGTCACCATCCAATCAGCACGCGCTTTCACTGCTGCACTGGTATTGGCATACACCACCACGGTGCGATCAGGATGAGCATTACACCATGCTGTGAATTCATCCGCAGGACATCCTAAATCCAATGAACAAGTTGCATCTAGATCAGGCATTAAAATAGTTTTTTCAGGCGAGAGTATTTTTGCTGTCTCACCCATAAAACGCACACCGGCTACAACTAAAGTTTTTGCTGCGTGATCGCGACCAAAGCGCGCCATTTCTAAAGAATCAGAAACACATCCACCGGTTTCTTCTGCCAGATCTTGTAAATCAGCGTCCACATAATAATGCGCCACCAACACCGCATTTTTTTCTTTCAAGAGCCATTTGATTTTTTCTTTGAGCGCTACTTTTTCTGTAGTAGAGACAGCAGCAGGCACTCGTGCCCATGCTTCTTGTGTGCAGCTAGTACCTTGCGTTTCAGCAGGACGTTCAAATTCTATAGTCTTAATTTCCATAATTACTGTATACCTTGTGAAGATAAATAATCTTCATAACTACCTTGAAAATCAACTATGCCATCTTCTTTGATTTCTAGAATACGCGTAGCAAGAGAGGACACGAACTCTCTATCATGTGACACAAAAATCAAGGTCCCCGCATATTTTTCTAAAGCGATGTTGAGTGACTCAATCGATTCCATATCCATGTGATTGGTGGGCTCATCCATCAACATCACGTTATGACGACCTAACATGAGTTTGCCGTATATCATGCGGCCTTTTTCACCACCGGATAAAACCTTCACGATTTTTTTAACGTCATCACCAGAGAACAATAAGCGACCTAAAATAGAACGTACTGTTTGATCATCATCACCCTCTAGTGTCCACTCACCCATCCAATCAGTGAGATTTTTTTCTGCGGCAAATTCTTCTGTAGGATCTTGCGGCATGTAACCTACATTCGCATTCTCAGCCCATTTC
>JBEDCU010000073.1:0-19227 GCA_041176585.1 Pseudomonadota bacterium | reverse complement strand
CCCACTGGTTTAACGTAATCCATCCAGATGTCACGCATACCAACCCAGACGTGATAGTACAAAGCAAGAAAAGTCACCAGTGACAATAACTTAAACCATTGCATTGCAAATAAACCAGCCCAGCCTTCATAAGTCACTTCATCGGTAATCAAGTAAGCGACCAGCAAAACTAAAGTAAACAGCGCCATCACAATAGCTGTGACACGCTGAGCTAACCAATCTTTTAAACCATAATGCGCACCAACCACTAAACGCTTAGGTCCTATACGTTCGATCGTCATGTTTACGCTCCAAATAATTTAAGGGCGACTAATGCCGTTAAAGGCAAACTCACTGCAAAGACAATGCGTGCAGATTTACGTGCACCTTCTTTGGTCAAGCCTATATGCGCATCCATAATTAGATGTCGTATGCCACCGCATAAGTGATGCAAATAAGCCCAGCTCAATGCAAGAATTGCCAACTTGACTGACCAATGGCGCACATAACCTTGCAAATAGTTGAAGGAAATTTCAGAGGTAATACTTTTATCAAATAGATAAAGCACGAACGGCAGCAATAAAAACATTAATGCACCACTCACACGATGCAATATCGACACCACACCTGCTAAAGGCAAGCGGTAGTGCATCAATTGCGTAATGTGAATATTGGTAAATCTTCTTGCTGGCTTGGTAGTCACTTCAGACATATGCATCCTTCTAGACTAAAAGTTTCCTAAACACACTAAAACCGCTTGATTCTATCTGTTAAAACACTTCTTTGATTATCACTGTCTGACTTGCCTCATTTGGACAGCGATATCGTCGATTTTTTTCAAACCAAAAGTCTTAACTCAATTCATTTTGGTAATGATGCTGCGCTGTGACATATAAAGCACGTCTAACTTCCACCGGCTTTTCACCATAAGTAAATGCCACCCTATCAACGCTCAGTAAAGGCACGCCAAGTGATACTTTTAATAGAGCTGCAGCAGCTTCATCAGCGGCAACCGCCCTTACTTTTTCCGAGGCATGAATCATTTGCGTGCCAAATTCGGCTTCAAATAATCCATACATCGGTCCTTTGTACTCATCTAAACGCTCAACAGTTAGTCCTTTAAATAGACTACCGGGCAACCAGATTTCTTCCAAAATAATGGGCGTGCCATCAAAAAATTGCACGCGCTTGATGTAGACCACGGAATCACCGGCCTTCATGTCCAACAAACGCGTTACTTCTGCTGGCCCGCGCATGCGCTTGACCTCAATAATATGATTTTCCGGCTGCTGAGCATCGCCATTATCTGGCATTAGCCGCAAAAACCGAAACTGCACTTTTGCCTCATGATGCGTCGCGACAAAGGTACCCTTACCCTGACGCCGAACAACCAAATTTTCTGCCGACAATTCATCAATTGCTTTGCGCACTGTTCCTTGACTGACCTTAAAGCGATACGCTAACTCAACTTCACTAGGGATCAACTCACCCGGCTTCCACTCACCAGATTGCAGACTTTGCACAATCAAGGATTTAATCTGCTGATAGAGCGGACTAAATGTGGGGGAGCCGGAAGCATTGCTAGTCACACCAGAATTGCTTGGTGCGCCAGTTGTTGCCGGAGGGAGAACGGTCTGGGTCATGGGTAGCGATTTCACCACAAATGCACCGTTACCGTCCAGAAAATTGTGCAGTACTATGTCTTATATAAGATATAAGATCAGGATTGACACAGTAGATCGACAGGCCTACACTCGCGAGCAAACTTTCTGGCAGGTAAAGTCTTATAAAAACCCCTCTTTTCTTATCATTTTGATCACATTGGAGATGTAACATGGCTAAAACCCCCATGCGTGTTGCTGTCACTGGCGCCGCCGGCCAAATCGGCTACTCACTACTGTTTCGTATTGCGAATGGCGACATGCTTGGTAAAGACCAGCCAGTCATCTTGCAATTATTAGAAATTCCAGATGAAAAAGCGCAAAAAGCCTTAAAAGGCGTGATGATGGAAATCGATGATTGCGCGTTTCCACTGTTAGCAGGCATGACTGCGCATGCTGATCCTATGACTGCTTTCAAAGATATCGATGTTGCGCTGCTAGTAGGTGCACGTCCACGTGGCCCAGGCATGGAGCGTAAAGATTTGTTGGAAGCCAATGCACAAATTTTCACCGTACAAGGTAAAGCACTCGATGCAGTCGCTTCACGCAATGTAAAAGTTTTAGTCGTTGGCAATCCAGCTAACACGAATGCTTACATTGCAATGAAATCTGCACCTAGCCTGCCTGCTAAGAATTTCACGGCGATGTTACGTCTAGATCATAACCGCGCACTGTCACAAATCGCAGCGAAAACAGGCAAGCCAGTGGCAGCGATTGAAAAGCTCTGCGTATGGGGTAATCATTCACCAACCATGTATGCAGACTATCGCTTTGCCAATATTGATGGCAAGTCTGTTAAAGACATGATTAACGATGAAGCATGGAATAAAGATACGTTCTTGCCTACCGTTGGTAAACGTGGTGGCGCCATTATCGAAGCACGTGGATTGTCTTCCGCAGCCTCCGCAGCCAATGCAGCTATTGATCACATCCATGACTGGGTGTTAGGCACACACGGCAAGTGGACCACGATGGGCATTCCTTCAGATGGTTCTTATGGCATTCCTAAAGATACGATGTTTGGCTTCCCTGTTACGACAGAAAATGGCGAATACAAAATCGTACAAGGCTTGGACATTGATGCATTCTCACAAGAGCGTATCAACCTCACTCTCAAAGAATTAACAGAAGAGCGTGATGGCGTAAAACATCTGCTGCCTTAAGAAATAAACCTTAAGAAGTAAAGAATAGCGTTGCATGAGAATTTTTGTGCAACGCTATTTCAAACATAAAGCACAGATTTCTGGGATTTGATGCATGCACCCCTCCGTAGTTCTGTTTAAAGAATCGAACATAGCGGTAGCATTACCGATAGGCGATCACTATGCAGGGTCAAAAAATTATGCGCAAGCAGCAGCACGAATACCGTTTTAATTAATTTTTACTCTGAAAAAGCAAGGAGAGCACATGTCCCACAATACGCTGAATACGCTCAAAGAATTCAAAATTTCTGGTACTAAAAAAGGGAAGTTTTATTCACTTCCTGCACTACAAAAAAAATTAGATATCAATATCGACCGTTTGCCGGTCTCTATCCGAGTCGTGCTTGAATCCGTTTTACGTAATTGTGATGGAAAAAAAGTCACTGAAGAGCATGTAAAACAACTCGCACGATGGAAACCAAAAGCAGAACGCACAAATGAAATTCCTTTTGTTGTAGCCCGTGTTGTGTTGCAAGACTTCACTGGCGTGCCTTTGTTGGCTGACCTCGCTGCTATGCGTGGTGTTGCATCAAAAATGAGCAAGAATCCCAAGAACATTGAGCCACTGGTTCCAGTTGATCTGGTTGTAGATCACTCTGTGCAAATTGATCACTTCCGTGAAAAAGGTGCGCTCGATCTAAACATGAAATTGGAATTCCAACGCAATAACGAGCGTTATCAATTTATGAAATGGGGTATGCAAGCCTTTGATACCTTCGGCGTTGTACCTCCTGGCTTTGGTATCGTGCATCAAGTTAATCTGGAATACTTAGCACGTGGTGTGCATCATAAAGAAGGTTTGTATTACCCAGACACCTTAGTAGGCACTGATTCCCACACCACCATGATTAATGGCATTGGTGTCGTTGGTTGGGGCGTGGGTGGTATTGAAGCTGAAGCAGGTATGTTAGGACAGCCAGTATATTTCCTCACACCGGATGTGGTTGGTGTGAATTTAACTGGCATCTTGCGTGAAGGCGTAACCGCAACCGATTTAGTACTCACCATTACTGAACTGCTGCGCAAACAAAAAGTGGTCGGTAAATTTGTTGAGTTCTTTGGTGAAGGCACATCTACACTGTCATTGACCGACCGCGCAACCATCGCCAACATGGCACCTGAATACGGCGCAACGATGGGCTTCTTCCCCGTTGATGAAGCAACGATTGAATATTTCCATGGCACTGGTCGTAGCAAAGCAGAAATCGATGCCTTTGAATCTTATTTCAAAGCACAAAAATTATTTGGCATTCCAAAAGTAGGTGATATTGATTACAGCAGCGTGGTTCAACTCGACCTCACTACCGTTGCACCTTCACTTGCAGGTCCTAAGCGTCCACAGGACAGAATTGAAATCGGTAATGTAAAAGCAACCTTCAGCGATTTATTTTCTAAGCCAGTCTCTGATAATGGCTTTAATAAAAAAGCAGAAGATTTGGATGCGGACTACACCACTAGTGATGGCGTGCATGTTAAAAATGGCGATATCTTAATCGCTGCTATTACTTCTTGCACCAACACTTCTAATCCTAGTGTGTTACTTGCAGCAGGTTTGTTAGCTAAGAAAGCGGTTGCAGCAGGATTAACTGTTGCACCACATATTAAAACATCACTCGCTCCTGGATCACGTGTTGTCACTAAATATCTCGAAGCAGCAGGTTTATTACTCTACCTCGAGCAATTAGGTTTTGGTGTGACCGCCTATGGTTGCACAACCTGTATTGGTAATGCAGGTGATCTAACACCAGCAATGAATGAAGCCATCGTCAAGAACGATATTGTTGCTTCAGCAGTCTTGTCAGGTAACCGTAACTTCGAAGCACGTATTCATCCTAACATTCGTTCTAACTTCCTCGCCTCCCCTCCATTAGTCGTGGCTTATGCCATTGCAGGTAATGTCACACGCGACTTAATGACTGAGCCTGTAGGCAAAGGTAAAAATGGTAGAGACATTTATCTTGGCGACATTTGGCCAACTAGCGCAGAAATCGCTAAGCTCATGAAATATGCGATGAATGCAAAAACCTTTAAATCAAATTATGCAGATGTTAAAGGTGCGCCTGGCAAATTATGGGAAGACATCAAAGGTGTGGCTACAGGCGAAATTTATAACTGGCCTAAATCCACTTACATTGCTGAACCACCTTTCTTCCAAGATTTCACAATGGAGCCTAAGGCTGCAGCAACGGGTATTGCAAATGCACGCGCACTAGGCGTGTTTGGTGATTCAATCACGACTGACCATATTTCTCCAGCAGGTTCAATTAAAGAATCTAGCCCAGCAGGTAAATGGTTACTCGCGAATGGTGTATTGAAAGCTGACTTCAATTCCTATGGATCACGTCGTGGTAATCATGAAATCATGATGCGCGGTACGTTTGCAAACGTGCGCATTAAAAATCTCATGATTCCAGCGAAACCAGATGGCTCACGAGTAGAAGGCGGCGAAACTATTTTTCAACCTAGCGGTGAAGCAATGTCGATTTACGACGCTGCAATGAAATATATTCATGATGGCGTGCCCACCATGATTTTTGCAGGCGAAGAATATGGTACAGGCTCTTCACGTGACTGGGCTGCTAAGGGCACACAATTGTTAGGTGTGAAAGCAGTAGTTGCTCGTTCCTTTGAACGTATTCATCGCTCTAATTTAGTTGGTATGGGTGTACTACCTTTACAGTTCTTAGGTAATGACAGCATTGAATCCTTAGGCATTACAGGGAATGAAAGTTTTGATTTGCTGGGCATAGAACACAGCATCAAGCCACAGCAAGAAGTGACTTTGGTGATCAAGCGTGCCAATGGTCAAACTCAACAAGCTAAACTTTTACTGCGTATTGATACACCGATTGAAGTTGATTACTACCGTCATGGTGGTATTCTGCCTTTCGTACTGCGTCAATTACTCGCAGCGTAAATCAAAATAATCTGACTGATGGAATGCATTAGTTTTCGAACGATTCCGTTAGTCAGATAACGCATCACGTTAGAAAAAATTTCGGAGACATTCATGATAAAAATTTTCATTGCTTTCGTTATCTTTGCTGTTATCTCAGTCACCTTATTACTAAAAATGGGTGATAAAGTGGATATGCAAGGTGAAACACACGGCGTCCCTACTGAAACCTCCGCGCCTGCAGCGACAGAAACACCAGCAGCAGCGACACCTGCACCAGAAAAAAAATAATTCTTTTTGTTTCCCAAGAGCGTGGACTGTAAATCACAGTGCCGCGCTTTTTTTATTTTGATTTACTCGTAACGCAATTCACCCCAACTCTATTAAAATTCATCAACTTCAACTTATCTACACGATAAAGTCTATGCGCCGCCCTACCAAGAGTTCTTCTCGTAAAATTTCTGCTGATAGTCAACGTCTAGTCACGCTAGCGCAATCGCATGGGCAAGCCGCTAGTCGTATGGAGCAACGCGAATGGGAACGTCAACTCGAACAACTTCTACAAGCCCAGCTAGCGAGTAATCAGCAATTAGCGATTGATAATGCGCTTGATCATTTATTTCATGCAGATGGTGAAGCTTATGATGATTTACTCGACATCGTAGAAGCCGTAAGCTGTAGCTGCACTCTAGAACACAATGGTAAACATTTTGATGCTTTGCTCATCGCTATGCCTATCCTTAGCTGGACTCGGTTTACGATTGCATCTGGCCCTATCCAAATTGAACTCCTACAATCACTCACTACTCAGCTAATTGCACATATATTAGCAAGCGATGTGCATATCGCGATTGCGCCACATTTATTTTCTATTGATCAGCTACCACGCAGTTACTGCGAGACCTATGCACTCACACGTCGTATGGCACAAGCTTCGATATCGCAAACAGGCTTTGCCATGCCCATAGAAATACCAGATACAGCACCTTTTTTGGCAGATACAAGACAACTCCTTTTTGTCATTACAGCAGAGCATAGAAAACCACTACTGCGCTGGCAAGAAGATAATATCAACTGCAATCTTCAAATCAGTACCCAAGCTGCACTCACACAATGGCAAGTGCATGCAACACCCATCCTACAAAAATTATTACCTGGTTGCGGTATTGAGCTACTGTTACCTGAAGCTTATTTTGTCGCTTGTAGAAATGCAGACAAAATGATTCGTCCTATCTCTATACGTGCAGCAGTCCATTACTTAACGCATGCGCTGAATATCGATGCAGGTCAACTCCAAGCCGTGGTGGCATCTGTGGGTGATGATAGTCATGAATTACGCATCGATGAATACCGCGTCAGTTTTAGCGTTGTGAATAATCATGATGTATTTTATGGTGTGATCTGGCCACTGTATGACGAAGAAAGTGGCGAAGAAGATGCACAACTCAGCAGTAGTCATGCATTGAATAAAAGCACGGTCTCGCCATTGCAGCAAATCGTCATCTTATTACGTGAATCAGGCATCACGCACATCACTAAATCTGACATGCTCTTTCCACCCGAATGTTGTGATGACTGTGGCGCACCTTTGTTTTGTGATCAAGCAGAAGAAATGGTACATGCAGAAATGCCAGAAGATAGCGTGCAACAGGGTGGGCACTTACATTGAACACGATTTCACTGATTGCGCCATTTGATCGCAAAGTCCCTCTGCTATAATTTGCGGCTCGTCGGGGCGTAGCGCAGCCTGGTAGCGCACTTGCATGGGGTGCAAGGGGTCGCGAGTTCGAATCCCGCCGCCCCGACCAATAAAAATTAGGAACTAACCGAACAAATACTTACAGTTGTCGGTCTCACTCCTAATTCTTCGGAACTCAATTGATCACTCTAGTGCTTCAATCCGATCAGACTTCACATCAAAGTAATCAATCAATGTTATTGCTGTCCGCCGATTTGGTCTGCCTTAGCCAGTAGTGCCTCAGCCATACGGATGCTGGCAATATCGATCATACGACCATCCAGACTGACGGCACCCTTGCCAGCTTTAGCGGCCTCGTCCATCGCTTGCATGATACGTCGAGCACGCGTGACTTCAGCCTCGGAGGGTGTGTAAACCTGATTCGCTAATTCGATTTGTGATGGATGAATCGCCCACTTGCCTTCATAGCCCAAAACCGCAGCGCGGTTAGCCGCAGCCAGATAACCATCCGTATCGCTAAAATCACCGAAGGGACCATCAATCGGACGCAGACCGTACGCACGGCACGCCACCATCATGCGCGTTTGTGCTGCATGCCACGGGTCAGTCCAGAAGTATTCACGATTACCATCTTCGTCACGGTCAGTCAGCACACCAGAATCTTTATTGACGCCCCCAATCACCGTGGTGCGCGCGCGCGTCGATGCAGCGTAATCTGCTACACCAAAGGACATGGCTTCCAGACGCTTGCTGGATTGCGCAATGGCTTCAACATTCGCCATACCGAGCGCGGTTTCGATCAAAACTTCAAAGCCGATGCGTTTGGTGCGCCCCATCGCGGTTTCAATCTGCGTCACCATCATGTCGATAGCATACACATCAGCTGGAGTGCCAACCTTCGGTATCAGGATCATGTCTAAGCGTGGACATGCTTCGACTATATCCACTACATCGCGATACATGTAGTGCGTATCCAGACCATTAATACGAACCATCATGGTCTTGCGACTCCAGTCGATATCATTCAGGCCTTGAATAATGTTCTTGCGGGCCTGTGCCTTATCATCCGGCGCAACCGCATCTTCAACGTCGAGGAAAATAATATCTGCCGCTGATTTAGCGGCTTTCTCGAACATAGCTGGATTAGAACCAGGTACCGCTAGTTCAGAGCGGTGTAGCCGCGCAGTCGCCTGCTCGATGATGGTGAAGCTCATGACATCTCCTTAGTTAATTTATCCTGTCCAACCGAGACCGGCTGCTGCACAATTAATCGAGGTCAGCAATGCCTCGCGTACTTCGCTTCCGCCCTGCCCCTCGCGTAGCTGACGCAATAGTTGCACCTGCTCACGGCTCACATGATTGAGTGTCTCCAGACGACGCGACAAGCGTCGCATAAATTGCGGAAAACGCTCGCCAAGAACAGTCTCGCCTGAGACAGATTTAAGCATCTCGGCTGTTAACTGATACTCCTGCACGATCTGTTGGAAAATTTCTTCGCGTGTGCCCTTATCAGCCACCAGATTCGCGTACTCGCGTGCGATATCAAGATCTACTTGGCATAGAGCACGCTCCACCTCATCCATCACACTTCTGAACAAAGGATATTCTTTAAACATACGCTGCAACAGCTTGAGTCCGCTTTGCTCGCGCACATCGAGAAAAGCACGGATGCCAGAACCTACGCCGTACCAACTAGTCACCATATGTCGGTTCTGAGTCCAAGCGAACACCCATGGAATAGCGCGCAAGTCGGCCAGTGTCTGAGCCTGTGTCCGTCGCGCCGGACGCGAGCCAATGTTTAGCATCGATAACTCTTCCAGCGGAGATGACCCCTGAAGATAAGCCAACATATCCGGACGCTCCATCAGCTTGCGATAGGCCGTCCAAGAAGTGCCAGATAAAGCCTCCATTGCCTCTTCATACTCATGCAGCGGCAGCTTCTCTACCGCTTGCTGCGACAGCAGCACATGATTAAGCACCGAAGCACCGAGTAATTCAGTTTGGTAGAGCGCGGTGCCACGGTTGGCGTATTTGAGCGATACCACTTCACCTTGATCCGTCAGGCGAAACATACCTCGAATAGTGCCTAAAGGTGTCGCCTCAATCGCGCGACTGGTTGGAACACCGCCGCGACTCACCGAGCCACCGCGACCATGAAAAAAACTAATCGAGACACCAAACTCTTCCCCAACGCGCACCATCTGGCGCTGGGCTTTGGCTAACTCCCAATTCGCAGCGAAGTAGCCACCGTCTTTATTCGAGTCGGAATAACCGACCATCACCTCTTGTACTTTGCGTTGCCTTGCCAGACTGCGTTGCACCACGGGTACCGAGAGTAGTTCGCGCAAAATCGTTGGTGCGCGACGCAGATCGGGAATTGTCTCAAGCAGCGGTACCACTGGCAGGGTGCAGCCCTCCATGCCCGCGCTGTCAGTGAAGAGACCAGCTTCTTTAGCCAACAGATAAACGCCAAGCACATCAGTGGCACTGTGGGTCATTGACAAGATCAAGGCACCAAATGCTTCGCGATCAATGGTCTGACGCAATTCGGCAATTACGCGAAAGGTGTCGAGTGTTTCGCGTGCCTCTGCAGATAAATCGGAATCTTCGCGAACTACACCGCGTGGCGTCGATAACTCGTTGAGAATCCAGCGCTTCCATTCCTCGGAGTCAGATGCAGGCGCATCGGCACTTTGGCTGCGACGATATAGTTCAGAAAGCGTTTGATTAATGCGTAGCGTATTCTCACGAATATCAAGTCGCACTGTAGAAAAACGGAATATACCCACCTCACGCAAGAGAGGCAGCAGCAGCGAATCAGCAACACTCGCTATGCCCGCTTCTCGCAATGCGGTGTACATCAACTTAACATCTTGAATCAGCGCATCCGCTGAACGATAACCCGAGTCTGGATCTGGTAACGCACGATTAGTAGACTCTTCCAGCGTCTTAATCAGCTTGAGTCGCATAAAACCCAAAAACTGACGGAAAATTTCGCCAGGATTACGCTCTGCTAGATAACGCGCGGCAGGCATCCTGTCGAGACACTCCGTGACATATTGCACAAAGTTATAGGGAATACTAAGCGAGCGCTCGGATATGCTCAGTACACGAATGAGCGACGAGATACGATCGATGTAGCGTCGCAAGGCAGCTTCACGCGTCTCCCACAGTGAGCGACGCGTAACTTCACTGGTGACATAGGGATTGCCATCACGATCACCACCCACCCATGAACCAAAACTAATGAGTGCCGGCGTCTCAAGTTCATGCTCAGGGAAATAACGCCGAAATTCGGTTTCGATTTTTGCCATCACCTGTGGCACGACGTCGTACAAGTTCTCCTGGAAAAAATACAAACTCCAAGCTACCTCTTGCTCAACGGTGGGCTTTTCAAGTTTTAGCTCGCCAGTCAGCCATAACAATTCAATCTCGATACAGATCGCTTGCTCCAACTGCTCTCGTTCGCGGGGTGTCCAGTAGTTGGATTCCAGCTCATGCAGCTTGAGATAAATGCGGCGATAACACTCCAGTACCGTGACTCGCTTCGCCTCGGTGGGATGTGCAGTGATAGTAGGCCGAATACGTAGTTCGTCCAACGCTTTTTGAATCTGCTCGGCCTTAATGCCCTGCTCACGCATCTGCTTGAAGGTATAAGCGAACGTCCCCGGTACATTATCAATACCGTGATCAGTCTCGGTGAAGCGACGATTACGCATATCGCGGTTTTGCTCTGCAATCGCAAGTAGTTGAAACCAGATGCCTTGTGCACGTAATGCTTTGCACAGCAAGCCCGAGTTGATACCCGTAAATGCTCGATTTACCTCAATCAAAGGAACCAGTTCCGGTTGCAGACGCTGGAATACAGCGAGATACAACTCACGCAACAGAGTAGTGCGTGAGAAGCCATCGCCAGCCAGCGGTGACAACTCCACTGTTTCTGTGACGCCGAGGGTCACCATATTATTCACTGATGGCTCTCTTACTTGCCGATAGTAGCAAGTGCTTTTTGCACCGTTATACCCAGCTCAGATGCACTTGGCGAAACCAGCAAACCGTAGGAAGCCATGATCTCGGATTTTTCGAGTGCGGTATCACCTTCACCCGAAATAATCGCACCTGCATGGCCCATGCGACGACCTTTCGGTGCTGTCAGGCCAGCGACATAACCTACCACCGGCTTGGTCATATTTTCTTTGATCCACTTCGATGCTTCAGCTTCCTGTGGACCACCTATCTCGCCGATCATCACCACGACCTCAGTTTCAGGATCTTCCTGAAAACGTGCCATCTGATCAAGAAACGAGCTACCGTTGATCGGATCGCCACCAATACCTACGCTAGTCGTGACGCCGATGCCCAGTGCTTTCATCTGCGCCGCTGCCTCATAACCAAGTGTGCCAGAGCGAGAAACAATGCCGACATTACCTCGAATATAAATATTTCCCGGCATGATGCCGAGCATGGCTTTGCCCGCGCTGATAATACCTGCGCAATTTGGACCCACGATGGTAGTGCGTTTTTCTTTTTGGTAGCGAAGTAAATAGCGCTTAACGCGCATCATGTCTTGCGCAGGAATACCATCGGTAATGATGCATACTAAATCTAACCCTGCATCAGCAGCTTCCATTAATGCAT
The DNA here is from genome assembly GCA_041176585.1 of Pseudomonadota bacterium. Lineage (GTDB taxonomy): Bacteria > Pseudomonadota > Gammaproteobacteria > Burkholderiales > Burkholderiaceae_D > Pernthalerella. The sequence continues at coordinate 7,152 of JBEDCU010000073.1, read as the reverse complement.
CCGCAGCATAGGGCGGCGGCACAAAGGCCAAGCTCGCCTGCGCACCCGTCGCATTGACGGCCTCTTGTACGGTATTAAATACCGGACGATCGAGGTGAATCTTGCCACCCTTACCCGGTGTAACACCTCCCACTACATTGGTGCCGTATTGAATCATTTCTCTAGCGTGAAAGGTGGCCTTGTCGCCAGTGAAGCCCTGCACAATGACACGTGTTTTTTCATCGATCAAAATACTCATTTTCTCAATCTCCCCTTGTTTGCAGGATCAGCTGACCTGCTCGCCGCGGGCGAGCTTGACCGATTTTTCACAGGCTTCCATCAGCGAATCAGCGGTCACAATTGGTAAGCCACATTCACGAATGATTTTCTGTCCCTCTTCAACATTGGTACCAGCCAATCTAACGACCAGTGGAACGCGCAAATCTTTCGCGGCCAGTACAACACCCTGCGCCACCCAGTCGCAACGATTAATACCTGCGAAAATATTGACCAGAATGCATTTCACGTTTTGATCTGTCAGCACCAAATTGAATGCTGCGGCAACGCGTTCAGGTGAAGCACCACCACCTACGTCAAGGAAGTTAGCTGGCTCACCACCGCAGTACTTGATATTGTCCATGGTAGCCATAGCAAGGCCAGCACCATTGATGATGCAGCCGATATCGCCTTCAAGCCCGACATAATTCAAACCGAATTCGGCAGCGCGTGCTTCACGTGGATCTTCTTGTGTTGAATCTCGCATTTCAGTAACTTGCGGGCGACGAAACAAGGCGTTATCGTCGAACGACATTTTGGCGTCGAGCGCGATCACCTGATCATCCTTGGTCACCACTAGCGGATTGATCTCCACCATGGTGGCGTCGAGATCACGAAACGCACGATAGCAACCTAAGATAATCGTTACCGCTTGAGAGACTTGTTTTAGGTTTAGCCCAAGACCGAAAGCTAGTTGGCGCGCCTGAAATGGCTGCATCCCTACCGCAGGCTCCACTTCCACCTGCAGAATAGATTCGGGTCTTTCTTTGGCGATCTCTTCAATCTCCATGCCACCCTCAACCGAAGCGATCACACGGATGCGCTCAATCTTGCGGTCCAACACAAAGCCGAGATACAGTTCACGCTCAAACGCAGTGGCTTTTTCAACATAAAGGCGATGCACTACCTTGCCCTCGGGACCGGTTTGGTTAGTCACCAACTTTGTACCCAACATAGCATTCGCAGCTACCGCTACATCGTGATAAGTACGACATAGCTTCACTCCACCAGCCTTGCCACGTCCGCCCGAGTGAATCTGCGCCTTTACCGCCCAATGCGCACCGCCCAATTCAGTAGCGACATACACTGCCTGATCAGCGCTGTAAGCAACACCACCCGGCGGTACGTTGACGCCAAAGCCAGACAGCAGCGATTTGGCTTGATACTCATGAACGTCCATGACCTCTCCTTTAAATTGAAATCGGATACGGCAGGTTGTTGCAGTGCCGTTTTTGTTAAGTTGAAAAAATCTCGCTTTCGAATCAGCGCGTGTATGTCTTAAGTGCGATCGACTGTTTACAACAAATAAAATCGATCAACACCGAAAAATAAGCGAACGCTAACGCTCGCTTCAGTCGAAATTTTTCTGTTAAAAACAGCAGTACCTAGTGCGCTCTATGAATACTGGACTGTTCAGTTTTTTTAGCAGTTGGCTAAATCGATCTGCAATGAAAAGTAGTCAATATCAAAATAAGCCTACGACATTACCTTCTTCATCGATATCAATCTTTTCTGCGCTAGGAACCTTTGGCAGACCTGGCATGGTCATAATATCGCCACAGATCATTACAATAAATTGTGCACCTGCTGCAAGTTTGACTTCACGCACATTCACAACATGCCCACTTGGTGCACCACGTAATGTGGCATCTGAACTAAAAGACGACTGTGTCTTAGCAACGCAAATTGGATAATGGCCGTATCCAGCCTCTTCCCACGTTTTGAGTTGTTGCTTCACTTTTGCCGAAGCGCTGATATCGGCAGCACCATAAATTTTGGTCGCTACTTTTTTCATTTTTTCTAGCAATGAATCAGTGTCTTCATATACGTACGTCATGCTACTAGCTTGTTCTGAAAGACGAACTACTTCATGCGCCAAGTTCTCAGCACCAGCACCACCTTTAGCCCAATGCTCTGCTAGTACTACATTAACTCCGAGCGATTTCATTCTGTCGGTGACTAAAGCAATCTCTGCTTCGGTATCAAAGGTGAAACGATTAATTGAAACGACACAAGGCAATCCATAATTTTTAGTTACATTCGAAACATGGCGCTCTAAATTCACAAGCCCTTTTTCAAGTGCAACAAGGTCTTCAGTATTGAGTTCTTTAACATCTTTACCACCGTGGTATTTCAATGCACGAATAGTCGCAACGAGCACACATGCAGATGGCTTGAGACCCGTCTTACGGCATTTAATATCAATGAATTTTTCAGCACCTAAATCTGCACCAAAGCCCGCTTCGGTCACAACATACTCACCTAACTTCAATGCACTTTGGGTAGCAATAACAGAGTTACAACCATGGGCAATATTGGCAAAGGGACCACCGTGCACAAATGCAGGATTATTTTCTAAGGTTTGAACGAGGTTGGGTTTAAGTGCTTCTTTCAGCAACACAGTCATCGCACCATGCGCATTCAGATCTCGCGCATGAACCGCTTTTTGATCACGGGTATAACCAATAACGATATCTCCAAGACGTTTTTTCAAATCTTTGACAGAGGTTGCTAAGCAAAAAATTGCCATCACTTCTGACGCGACCACAATATCAAATCCATCTTGCCGCACAAATCCGTTAGCAGTACCACCGATACCTACAACAATATCTCGCAAAGCACGGTCATTCATATCGACCACACGCTTCCACGTGATACGACGCGGATCAATATCAAGTGCATTACCGTGATTGATATGGTTATCTATCATCGCCGCTAACAAGTTATTAGCTAATGCAATCGCAGAAAAATCACCTGTGAAATGCAGATTGATATCTTCCATTGGTACGATCTGCGCATAGCCACCACCTGCTGCACCGCCTTTAACTCCGAACACCGGACCGAGAGAAGGCTCGCGCAAACAAATCACTGTTTTTTTACCGATGCGATTAAGTGCATCACCTAAACCCACCGTCGTAGTTGTTTTACCTTCACCAGCAGGTGTTGGACTGATCGCCGTGACGAGCACAAGTTTGCCGTTAGGCTTATCTTTTAGTGAATCAACATAGTCGAGAGAAATTTTCGCCTTATAGTGACCGTAAGGGATAAGATGATCATCTGCGATACCAAGACTTGAAGCTACTTCGGTAACGCGTTTCATGGTCGCTTTTTGAGCTATTTGTATATCGCTTAACATACGGCGTCCTATTTGGAAGTTTTATAAGGGAATTGATTCAATACTATGAAATAAAAATAGTACGTGAAGTAATGATGATTACGTCACAAGATTTTGCGGTTTACCAGCAATCGAAGCTTCAATGTTATCGATTAACTGATCAGCGAGAAATTGCATCGCTCCATCCGATGCCCAAGCTATATGCGGCGTCAATATAAAATTGGGCGTACGCAGTTCAAGCAAAGGATTACCCTCTTTCGGCGGCTCTTTCGTCAACACATCAAAACCTGCACCGGCAATAAGCCCCGTTTCTAAAGCAGTTTTAAGTGCATGCTCGTCAACTAAACCACCGCGAGCAGTGTTAATTAAAATCGCACTTCGTTTCATCTTTTTGAATTGCTCAATACTGATAAAGTTACGTGAAGAAGGCGTTAACGGACAGTGCAAAGAAATAATGTCTGACTGAGCAAAAACAGTTTCAGGATCTGTGAACTCCACATCAGCAGCTTTTGGTGGAGGATGGTCAGCAAACAGCACTCGCATACCGAGGGCACGTGCAATAACAGCGGTTGCTTGACCGAGAGCACCTTCACCAAAAATACCCAAGGTACTGCCGTGCAAATCCTGAATAGGATGATCAAAAAAACAGAATTGATCTTGTGCCTGCCAACGACCACGCAATACATCTTCACGATAAGCTATGAGATTACGACGCAACGCAAATATCATTGCAAATGTATGCTCAGGCACAGTATGTACGGCGTAATTACGAATGTTAGCTACCGCAATACCTCTCTCGTGACAGGCATCGATATCGATCACATCATAGCCAGTAGCAGCAACCGCAATCATCTTCAAATCCGGGAGCTGTTCTAAACTGGCTCTTCGAATTGGTACCTTATTCGTGATTGCGACTGTAGCACCGGCCAAGTTTTTGACCACCAACGACTCTGGTGTCTGATCATGCTCTTCCCAACCGTGAGGAAAAGATGGCCGACGTACTTCAGCCTTTAATGACTGCCGATCGAGAAATACTATTCGTTCCATGCGTTTCCTTGTTGTGGTTGTGGGCGTCACGTGCGATTAAACCAAATGGTGCCACATGATTGCGCCAATACTCTCCAGCAGCTGCAGTACCACTACCAGGTGTGACTTTGATGCCGCAGTCAAGCATAGCCATTTCAGCGCCTGCGATCGCTGCCATCAAATGTACTTCATTCATGTCGCCCAAGTGACCAATACGGAACAACTTGCCTGCTACTTTTGATAGACCCGCACCGAGTGATACGTTGTAGCGATTAAATGCTCGCGCAATGACATCAGCACCGTTGATACCTTCTGGCACCATCACGGCTGAAACAGTATCGGAATACCAACGCGCTTCTTTTGCACACAACTTCAAGCCCCAACCTTTGGTAGCTGCCGCACGCACACCTTCAGCAAGATAATGATGTCTCGCTATGATGTTGTCTAAACCTTCTTCTTCTATCATCTTTAATGATTCAATCAAACCGTACATTAAAGACAGCGCTGGCGTGTAAGGAAAATATCCCGTTGCGTTAGAGTTGATCATATCGTTCAGATCAAAGTAACAGCGTTTAAGTTGAGCGCTATGACGCATCTCTAAAGCCTTAGTGCTTGCACAGAGAATGCCTAGACCTGCAGGCAACATGAGTCCCTTTTGTGATCCTGAGACAGCCATATCTACGCCCCAATCATCGAAACGAAAATCAATCGATCCTAAGGACGAAACACCATCAACAAACAATAGTGCTGGATGCTTGGCTTCATCAAGTGCTTCACGAACTCCTGAAATGTCAGAGGTCACACCCGTTGCCGTTTCATTGTGGCAGGCTAAAACAGCTTTAATACGGTGCTCAGTATCAGCCTTCAAAATATCAGCATACTGTTGAAGAGGCACGCCTGTACCCCATTCGCATTCGACGATCTGAACATCTAAACCTATGCGTGTACACATTTCTATCCACAGATGACTAAACTGACCAAAGCGCGCAGCTAGTACACGATCACCAGGCGATAGCGTGTTAGTTACAGCAGCTTCCCAGCAGCCCGTACCCGATGAAGGAAATACAAACGGCGTACCGTGTTCAGTGCGGAATAGCTTTTTCAAACCCGGCATGATCTCGCGGGTGATTGCAGGAAATGATGGAGAGCGATGATCTTCCATCGAAACCATCATTGATCGCATTACACGATCAGGTATATTTGTTGGTCCGGGTACAAATAAAAAATTACGTCCAGCCATGATTCACTCCTTTAATTTCGGTTCAGTTTTGCAAATAAGCGAGTGATGTTTTTCACTGCTTTGTGCAGGGGTGTTGAAACTTCAAAGTAAGAGCATCAGGCTGAATACACCGGAAATGCATCGGTCAATTTTTTAACCTCTGCTTTGACGCGCTCAATGTTTGCTGCATCTTCTGGATGATCGAGTACATCAGCAATTAAATGCCCGACCTTCGTTGCTTCGGCTTCCTTAAAGCCACGAGTTGTCATTGCTGGGCTTCCCAAACGAATACCTGAAGTCACAAATGGTTTTTCAGGATCATTCGGTATGCCATTTTTATTACAAGTGATATGAGCTGATCCTAGAACTGCTTCTGCTACTTTGCCAGTCAACTTTTTACTGCGTAAGTCAACCAGCATTACATGTGATTCAGTGCGACCAGAGACGATACGCAAACCACGTTCAATCAAAGCCTTGGCCAAGGCATCTGCATTTTTTAAAACTTGCTGCTGATATGCTTTGAACTCAGGTGAAAGTGCTTCCTGAAATGCGACAGCCTTTGCAGCAATTACATGCATCAATGGACCGCCTTGCAAGCCAGGGAAAATCGCACTATTAATTTTCTTCGCGATTTCTTCATCATTCATCAAAATAATGCCACCACGAGGACCGCGCAGGCTCTTGTGTGTAGTTGATGTAACGATGTGTGCATGAGGTACTGGATTAGGATAAGCGCCACCAGCGATCAGGCCAGAGTAATGCGCCATGTCGACTAATAAATAAGCACCAATATCGTTCGCTACTTTTGCAAAGCGCGCCCAATCGATCTTAAGAGAGAACGCTGAAGCTCCCGCGATAATAAGTTTTGGTTTTTTCTCATGCGCGATTTGCTCCATTTGCGCATAGTTAATGTCTTCATGCTCATCTAGTCCATAGGAGACTACATTGAACCATTTGCCAGACATATTAAGCGCCATACCATGAGTAAGGTGTCCACCTTCAGCCAGTGACATACCCATAATGGTGTCACCTGGATTTAAAAGCGCCAGAAAAACTGCCTGATTAGCCTGTGACCCTGAATTAGCTTGTACGTTTGCGAAATTCGCACCGTAGAGTTTTTTAAGTCGCTCGATCGCTAATGTCTCAGCGATATCAACGAATTCACAACCACCGTAATAGCGCTTACCGGGATAACCCTCGGCATACTTATTGGTTAGTTGTGAGCCCTGAGCCTGCATCACTGCAGGGGATGCATAGTTTTCTGAGGCGATGAGCTCAATGTGATCTTGTTGGCGCTGATTCTCTAGCTGTATGGCTGACCATAACTCAGGATCAGCCTGCTCGATAGTTAAGCTGTTTGGGAATGCGCCAGCAGCGCCTGCTACTTTCTGCAACATTGAAACTCTCCTAGTTAGGTACATGCTTTCAATTGAATTAGTATGAACAAGTCGATTCAGGTATGAAATGTAATGGAGAGTTCACATTACTGAAAATAAGAAATTCTTAACTCATAAGTAAGTGATGCTTACTATTAGGT
>JBEDCU010000072.1:0-4752 GCA_041176585.1 Pseudomonadota bacterium | reverse complement strand
ATAGTAAGCAGCAGGTCATACTTGATCCAATGCTAAGTTGTCATAATTTTATGCCTGCAAAGAGCTTGTTATTACAAACTTAAGCCGCTTAGTTGTTTGTCTTTGTTTTACTGTTGATTAAAAAAATTCAGCGTAACAAGGGTAAAAGCTATGTCGCGATAGCGTATTTAACAGCTACACTAGAAGTCATTTTTATTTATGGTGTGACTATGAAAGCTGTCGCCCCCGGCACGGTTATTTTTCATCGCTATCGAGGTTATGGTGTGATTACTTCTGTCAATTTGATGACGGGATGGATCTCGGCCAGATTCGGTGGCGAAGGTCGCACACTTGATCTCAATTTATCTTGTGATCAAGTGCAGCATGCTGATGGCGAGCCTATTTATTTTCGTCGTTCTGCTCCCGACCGTATGCCACACGGACGCATTATGGACATGATGCGAGAGCTGCATAAAGCGGGATATCAGCGTTTATATCTATATAGTTGGCCCAAAGCTTCTGGGATGCATTGGCGCTGGCATTTATTTACCGGTCCCCGTCATTGGATGCAACGCGCATGGCGCGAAGGTTGGTACGGCTCTGGCGCTGATTACAATTTAAATCCTGTCTTAGGATGGGGCGACTCACCCGGCGCTGATACTCATGCCTTAATTTCAGCATTAGCGAAATTTGATCCTAGCGGGCTTGCGAACGCATTAGGGCGTGATGAAGATCACACACGATGGTTTGCCGATATATGTGATGCTTTGTTACCTGACTACACCTATTCCTTAGGTTGGGATCAACAAGCAGGACCTCAACCACAACAGCTACCCGTTGTCCCATTACGTTCTAAGGTTAAACCGTATGTAGGTATGCCACTATCTTTACCGCCGGGTTGGGGAAGTTTATGGAGTACTGTGCCACGCATTTCGGTCAATAACGCTCACAACAAAGACCGCGTTAACTCTTCCTCTGACGCTGATCGTTAATGCATGTTTGAACTTGGTAGCGTTTCCAAATTCATTGAATAGTGCGCGCCATTTTTTTAGTCATGCCATCTAATTTGCGTTCACAAGCTCTTGCTACTCTTCCACCCCGTGCAGGTGTATCTCCTAGTTATGTTTGGTTACCAAATGGACCATGGAAAACGATAGCTGATTTTTTTATCTTTCGATTCCCGCATGTGAATTTAGCAAGCTGGGAAAGTCGTATGTCACGTGGTGAAGTACGTGATGAACATTCTGTATCATTGCATCTAGACAGTCTTTATCGAGCAGGTGCTTGTGTTTTTTATTATCGCGAACCTGAAGAAGAAACACCCATACCCTTTCAAGCTGAAATTATTTATCAAGATGATGAAATACTTATTGCAGATAAACCGCATTTTTTACCTGTAACACCTGGTGGTCGTTTTTTACATGAGACTTTATTAGTACGCTTAAAAAATAAAACTGGCATTACTAATTTGGTTCCGTTGCACCGTTTAGATCGTGAAACTGCCGGCTTAGTAATGTTCTCTGTTAATCTCAATACACGCCATCAATGGTTAAGCTTATTTAAAGAGCGCACTGTTAAAAAAATTTATGAAGCGCATGCTGGTTTTAATGAACAACTACCTTTGCCACATGTACATCGTTCTCGCCTTGTGCAGGATGAACAATTTTTTAAAATGAAAGAGGTTGATGGTGAACCAAATAGTGAAACCATAATTCATTTACACAAACGAGAGTTAAGTCACACTTCTTATTTACTTGAAGCTATTACTGGAAAAATGCATCAATTACGTGTGCATATGATGGCTTTAGGTTTACCATTATTAAATGATGCTTTATATCCTATTACGCATGCTGCTAATAGTGATGACTTTACTGCACCATTAAAATTATTAGCGCGCTCTGTAGCATTCAAAAATCCTATAAACGGCAACCACTATTTTTTTGAAAGCCGTCGTTCTCTATATGATTAATCCATTGCCGTTATTGGCACCAGATTTAAAAGAAAAACTTCCTGCATCTGCTATTTTGGGATTATCAGTTGCTTCATTCGGTAGTGGTATGTCCATGCGAGTGGCTGATTCTATGTTGATTAAACTCGCAGATACTTTTGCAATTAATTTAGCAATGGCTTCTTTGGTGATTACTGTTTTCGGCCTTTCTTATGGTTTTATGCAGTTCATCTTTGGCCCCTTAGGGGATCGCTATGGAAAATATTTTGTAATTGGTCGCGCATGCTTAGCCTGCGCTTGCACCTCTCTTTTATGTGCGTTTGCCCCAGACTTTTATAGTCTCTTACTGACTCGAATGTTTGCTGGCGCAACTGTAGCTGCCATTATTCCTTTGTCTATGGCATGGATAGGTGATGTAGTCCCATATGAACAGCGTCAACCGGTATTGGCGCGTTTTTTAATTGGTCAAATACTTGGTTTATCTAGTGGTGCTTTTTTAGGTGGTTTTTGTGCTGATTATTTAAGTTGGCGTGTGCCGTTTATTTTGATTGCTAGCTCATTTGCAGTCATTGGTTTTGTACTATTGCGCATTAATAAAAAGCTGCCAGCTTCAGCTCGTGTTTTACATATCGCTCAAGGTAAATATCTACCCCGTCTTGTTTCTGAATTTAGCTTAGTGTTAAAAATTTCTTGGGCTAGGGTTGTACTCGCTACCGTGATGTTGGAGGGTGCTACTGTTTTTGGAGGGATGTCTTTTATTGCTTCACATTTGCACACTCATCATGGTGTTTCTCTAAGTGCGGCAGGGGCTATTGTGACTTTATTTGGATTAGGTGGTTTGCTGTTCGCCTTACGTTCAAGAATGGCGGTTGCTTATTTTGGTGAATCCGGCTTGATCCGATTTGGTGGATTGTTCATGACGCTATCGCTATGTATGATTGCTTACGCACCTGTTTGGTGGTGGTCGCTTCCTGCGAGTTTTTGTTTTGGTTTAGGTTTTTATATGATGCACAACACTCTGCAAATTAACGCCACACAAATGGCGCCCGAGCGAAGAGGAACGGCTGTTGCGGCTTTTGCTTCTAGCTTTTTTCTAGGCCAATCTGCAGGCGTTGCAATTGGTGGTGTCGTGTTTGTCCTAATAGGAAGTGATCATTTATTAGGCTTGGCAGGCTTAAGTATTTTATTGCTGAGTTCAGTATTCTTAGTCTTCCATCAGCGTCATAAAACGCTGATGTCATTAGATTAAGTACTTTAAACTAAATAAAACCTAAACCGCTTGTTTAGCGAGATGCGAAGTTGCGCAACTCAGCTGCTAGATTAGGTTGTGAGCTTTCAACTTCTCTTGCCATTCTTTGTAAAGAAATGGCCTGTTTTAATTTCTGGCTTTTTACGCGACCACTTACTTCACTTTGTTTGTTTGCACGCATAAAAGAAGGTAATGCAGTTGCCTGAGATTGATTGGCAATAAAAAAGCTTTGAAAGCTAGGGATGAACTTAAACATAGTTTTACCTTAGTGATGTAATGTTGCTATGCAGTATAAATACTCCCTTGATATAAGTATAATTTCATTTTGTAATAATAATTATTTTATTTTGATATATCATTTCTAACATCGACCTAAGCAGGATGTAAAAATGAGCTTTTTAACCCTAGATCTAAATCTATTACGTGTTTTTGATGCGGTTATGACCGAGCAAAATTTGACTCGTGCAGCAAATAGGCTGGCAATGACGCAGCCAGCCGTGTCGAACGCTGTTAAACGTTTAAGAGATGCCTTAAATGATGAATTACTTATTCGCACTGCACATGGTGTAAAACCAACCGCCCGTGCCGAGTCACTGTGGCCTGCTGTGAGGCGTGCGCTTTCAGATCTAGAGGAAGCGGTAGCTCCTCAAAGCTTTGAGCTAGCTAAGGCGCATGCAACTTTTAGGATGGCAATGGCTGATGCGACCGCAGCTTTGTTATTACCGCATTTAGTACGGTTGATTGAAAAAGAGGCGCCAGGTATTGATATTCGTATGGTGCCGCTTACAACTCGCGAACCAAGGCCAATGCTGTTACGAGGCGATATTGATCTTGCGATTGGTTTTTTTCCTGGAGTGGTGGCCCAACTTCAAGGTGGTTCTGAAACTCCGATTCGACATGAGCGTTTATATAGTGGTCAATATATTTGTGTAATGAGAAATGATCATCCACTAGCTAAAGAACAATTGACCTTAGATGCATATTGTTCTGCTAATCATTTACTTGTCAGTTTTTCAGGCCGTGCTCGTGGTTTAGTCGATGATGCTTTAACCAGCATAGGTCGTAGTCGTAGAATTTTATTAACCGTTAATCAATTTTTCACAGCAGGGAAAGTAGTTGCAGCATCAAATTTATTAATGGTGTTACCCCGCCATTTAATTGCAGCCACTGGCATGAGTGAAATGTTGATTGCTAAAGAATTACCATTTCTTATGCCCGAAGTACATATTGATATGTTGTGGCATGAACGAGATGCACGTAGTCCTGGTCATCGTTGGTTAAGGGATCAATTAGTCAGTGAAGATTCTTTGGGTTCTTCGTTAAAAAAATAAATGGCTTTGTGTTTAAGTTATTTGATTTGTTTAGTTTGACACAGAATTTTTCTTTTACAGTTTTATTTTTTGTATTTCTAAGTTGTTTCATTTTTCCTTTTAGTGTTTACTTAGTTCTTTATATATTTAAATATAGTAATAGTAGATAAGGAGTGAGAATTTTGTGGATAACTAACTTTTTATCTATTAGATCAAGCGTTTAAGAAAAAGATAAAGTTTGAAAAAGCAAGGTATGGTGTTCTTAT
>JBEDCU010000071.1:0-4664 GCA_041176585.1 Pseudomonadota bacterium | reverse complement strand
AAAGCGCGGTGCTAAACATACATAAAAAAATGAAACTGCTCTCAACTCTTCTTCGTATCATCCTCTGGTTTCTCATTTCTCTATCCTTTTTGTTTACCCTATTTTTTACAGGAATAGGTGTATGGCAGCTAGCTGATCAAAAAGCCGTCATGGATTTAGTCAGTGCTGCAGAAGTACCCGCTGCTTCAAGATTGCCGCAGTTTTTTGATGCACTCGATGTGAAGAGTAAATCAGCCAGTGGTTTCATACCAGATGAACGATTACAGCGTACAGCAGAAAAAATCACGATTTGCATGAACCAAGCAACGGAGCGTATTGCTGAGTCGCGTAATTTTCCGACTTTTATGATTGCTCCCCATGATAGTTTGCACTGGCAGCAAGTGATTTCATTTTCATCACAAGGTAAGTCAGAAAAATACTTCAACAGCATGTCTGATTTTGTTTGTGCCGCATTAAAAAATCCTAAATCTGTGGATCACATCGATAAATTAGGTATGGATCAGTTTGTTGCTGAGTCCATGCACTATATGCAAAGTAGCCAATTGGAAGGACTGTCAGGTTCAACTGATTTACTGAGCACGATTAAATCTGAAATCACGCTAGTCTTACGGTCCATTGTTAGCAATCCTCTCATCGTCTTAACCGTTGCAGCGGCTTCCTTAGTAATACTCTTAGTGTTTTATCTTTTGCTGCGTGTGACAGCCTTAAGCGGAAAAATGCAATTAAGCGATAAAGTTAAGCGCTATGATTTGAGTTCAAAAAAACAAAAAAAACGAGCTGAGCCTAGCTTAGAACAACGTGAATTACCTAAAGAATCAGAGCTTCAAGAAAAAGGTTTGTATGTTGCTGCAGCTGAAGTAATAACGGATGTCGAGCCTAAAGTCATTCAACTCACTGTAGCGAATTCAACCCAAGAGGAACGCACCGCAATCGCGAACTTTACTTTCTATAACGCCGACGGTGTAGAAGTCGGATTACAAGATAGTGGGAAATTCTTAGTGCCTGCAAAAGGCGTTGTTACCGTGCGCACTGAAGTGCCAGACAATGATGGAACATGGGTCAAATGGCGCAGTGAAATTACACCTCTATGATGTACTCCACAATTCATAATTTACGTTTCGAATTCAATCTAAGATGACTACTGATAACAAACAATTTTCATTAGAAGCATTCGAGAGTGCAGCTTATTCTCGCCGTCATGAAGAAGCGGCACAACATTTAGTGGTCTTGCTAGATTCACTCAATCGTAATTACGGCTCTTTGAGAGAGCAGTTCTCTGCAAAAATTTCTGCTCTGATGGATAGTGCTGAACTTGATACGCATATCTTAACGCGTATCACGGCTGCAATTACTTGCTTGTTTTCTGATCCAGAATTTCATTTGTCTGATCAAGGCTACGGCCACATGATTTCTTGGCAGCGCTGGCTGTCGTCAATTTTTGCAGCTAGTCCATTTAGAAATACTGATCACATCATACGATTACTAAACTTAGAAGGCATAGGATCAGATCAGCTTAAGTTAGATGATAGATCGCTGTTGAAATTTTGTATGCTGTATTCACCGGAATCAGAAATACCTATCGATTTAAATGCCATGTGGGAGTACAACAAGCAATTAACAGCTTGCCTAGCCTTCGTGCTCATGTCACCACGATTTTTAGCAACGCCTGCTGCACATGGTAAGCGTGAAGTGATTTTGAAATGGCTGCCACCACGCTTAGATGAAGTCAGTGATTTGAGCTTTCTGCCCATAGGTATTTTGCATGATGTCTACATGCATTGTAGTTATGCAGACCTACCAGGGCGGCATGACATTAAAGCACCAATTAATCGGTTAATCAGAAAAAAATTAGCACAATTGAATATCACCGATGTGGATGTGAATAGTAGTCCACGTAAATTGGTTAACAACAAACCAGTCATGATGGTGGTATTGGAATGGTTCTCTGCTGAGCATTCAATTTATCGCACCCATTCTTTGTCATTAGAAGGCGCGCGTGAGAAATTTCATTTAATTGGAGTAGGTGATCCGAGCACAGTTGATGCAACCGGTCGCGCTGTGTTTGATGAATTCATAGAAATTCAAGCAGGGGATGCGCTTGGTGGTGCTGCAAAAGTCAGAGAAGCTGCAGAAATACATTTGCCTTCGGTGTTGTATTTGCCGAGCGTAGGTATGTTTCCTCTCACATTGTTTGTAACTAACTTACGTGTCGCCCCAATTCAATTGGTAGCACTTGGTCATCCAGCTACTACGCGTTCCGAGTTTGTAGATTTTGTCGTAGTTGAAGAAGACTATGTCGGCGATCCTGATTGTTTTTCTGAAAAATTACTGATGCTACCTAAGAACGGTATGCCTTATCGACCTTCTGCAGCATTTAAAGAAAGCAATCCAGTTATACGTGGAAAGCCTGAACAAATATCGATTGCGATTGCTTCTTCGCTCATGAAATTGAATCCTACTTTCTTAGCAGCTTGTAAGGCAATTTCTGAACGCGCATCAATTCCCATACAATTTCATTTCTTGTTGGGCTTTGGTCAGGGCTTTGTATTTATGCAGGCTAAAAACCTGATTAAATTGTATTTGCCTGATGCCATGATTTATCCTCATCAGCCTTATGCGGAATACATGGGCATTATTTCGCGCTGTGATATGTATATCAATCCTTTCCCATTTGGGAATACCAACGGCATCATTGATATGACTCATCATGGTTTAGTCGGTGTCTGTAAAACTGGACCCGAAGTATTTGAGCATATCGATGAGGGTTTATTTAAGCGTATGGATTTGCCAGACAATCTCATCGCAAAAACAGTGGATGTATATGTCGCTGCTGCGATTGAGCTCGCTGAAAATCATGCAACACGCATAGGCTTGCGTAGTCAGCTAATTAAGACAGAAGCGCTGAATAAAATTTTCAAAGGTGATGCAAAGGCATTTGGTAAGCAACTCAGTTTGTTAATCAAAGGATCACCGAAAGCCTCTGAAAAAACAAAAACTAAAACACCATCTAAATCAAAATCTTCCTCAGAATGATTTTGTATGAATGAGCTGACTGCACTCAGTGCCGAACAACTGCTAAGTCACTATGCTAGTGGTTCGCTTACACCAATCGAAGTTACACGTGCAGTCTTAGCAAGAATCGCAGCATTGGATAGTAGTCTCAATGCATTTTGTTTGGTTGATGAAGCCACCGCTTTGCAAAGCGCACTGCTTAGTGAACAACGCTGGATAAGCCATCGACGCAATCACACACCGGTTGGTGCGTTAGAAGGTGTGCCTGTCTCGATCAAAGATTTAGTCTTAACCAAACACTGGCCTACCTTGCGTGGTAGTGCAGCCATCGATCCCCATCAAGTTTGGGATGTAGATGCACCTGTCACTCAGCGATTACGTGAAGCAGGCGCAGTCCTTCTGGGTAAAACTAACACGCCTGAATTTGGCTGTAAGGGTGTAACTAACTCTCCGCGCACTGGCATCACTCGCAATCCTTGGAATGTAAATCGTACTGCAGGCGGATCTTCTGGAGGTGCAGCTGCAGCTGTAGCTGCAGGCATGGGACCTTGTGCGATTGGCACCGATGGAGCGGGTAGTGTGCGTATACCTGCAGCGTTTTGTGGCAACGTAGGTTTCAAACCTAGTTTTGGTAGGGTGCCTGCTTATCCTTTATCCCCATTCGGTTCAGTCGCGCATTTGGGGCCACACACAATGAGTGTGGTGGATGCTGCAATAATGATGAATGTCATGTCGCTGCCTGATGCGCGTGATTGGACTTCATTGCCGTATGAGCCGATGGATTATTTATCGAACTTACATGCAGGTGTAAAAGGATTACGCATTGCGTATTCCCCTACCTTAGGCTACGCACAAGTCCATGCAGAGGTTGCAGCTGCAGTGCGGCTCGCTGTTGAAACGCTTGCTGATATGGGAGCGCAAGTAGAGGAGTGTGATCTTGGGTTTGAAGACCCACTCGATATCATCACGGGTCTTTGGTTTGCGGGAGCATGGCAGATTTGGTCTACGCTGACTGAACAACAACAAGCGCTTACCGATCCAGATTTTCGTGCACAGGCTGAATTAGGTTCGCGTTTAAGTGTGACTGATATTCATCAATTAAATCAACGCAGAGGGCAGTTGGGCTCACACATGCGTCAATTCATGCAAGCCTATGATTTGATCGCTACACCAACTGTCGCAGTCCCAGCATTCGAAGCCATGCCAGCAGGGTATGAAGTCATGAATGCAGAAACTATGCTTGGTTGGACACCTTTCACTTATCCTTTCAATTTGACACAACAACCAGCGATTACCGTGCCTTGTGGATTAACAAACGATGGACTTCCAATCGGTCTGCAGCTAGTAGGCCCCATGTTTGGTGATGCATTGGTATTGCGAGCCGCCAGAGCTTTTGAAGAACGGCATCCTGTGCTGCGACCGACAATATAGATACATTAAATCAAATCGCCCACACGACGCAAAGTCTCTGCTCCACTCTCTGTTACCAATAGTTCTCTTGCAAGCAAATCCGCAATTTCCATAGGTGTCTGAGGGGCTAATGCTTTTAAGACTGGTCTAGCACGGTCAATAAGAATTTCTTTTTCTTTATTTCTATTACAAATTTTTTGGATAGTTATATATGCATTAAGAAAATCTTTATTGTTTATATT
>JBEDCU010000070.1:0-3062 GCA_041176585.1 Pseudomonadota bacterium | reverse complement strand
ATCCAACACCCCTCAGGTACACGGTATTTTTGATCCTGCGACCTGGACTGTCACCTACGTGGTGTTCGCCAAAGAAGGCGGCGCCTGCGCAATTATTGACTCTGTACTCGACTACGACCCTAAGTCAGGTCGCACTCACACGACCTCTGCGGACAAAGTGATTGCCTTTGTTAAGGAAAAAAATCTCAAGGTGGAATGGATTTTAGAAACCCATGCCCATGCTGACCACGTCACTGCTGCACCGTATTTAAAGGAAAAGCTAGGTGGTGTAACAGCGATTGGTGATCACATCCAGCAAGTACAAAAAGTTTTTCAGGGTGTGTTTAATTTGGAATCTAGTTTTAAAACAGATGGTTCACAATTTGGTCATCTCCTAAAAGCAGACGAAGAATTTAAAATCGGTGAGCTAACTGCTAAAACATTGTTTGTGCCAGGTCACACTCCCGCCTGCGTGGCCTATCAAATTGGTGATGCAGTATTTGTGGGTGACACTATGTTTATGCCAGATGTAGGTACTGCGCGTTGTGATTTTCCTGGTGGTGATGCGAAAGTCTTATATCAATCAGTGCGCAAACTCTTAAGTCTGCCTAATGAAACACGTTTATTCATGTGTCATGACTATCCGCCTACTGACAGAGCGATTTGTTTTGAAACTACGGTTGCTGAACAACGTGAAAAAAATATTCATGTACATGATGGTGTGAGTGAAGCAGAGTTTGTTGCTATGCGTAGCAAGCGTGACGCTACCTTAGAAATGCCGGTGTTAATTTTACCGTCAGT
Organism: Pseudomonadota bacterium; assembly: GCA_041176585.1. Taxonomy (GTDB): domain Bacteria; phylum Pseudomonadota; class Gammaproteobacteria; order Burkholderiales; family Burkholderiaceae_D; genus Pernthalerella. The sequence goes on along the minus strand of JBEDCU010000070.1, from coordinate 2,282 downwards.
GCAAGTAAATATACGTGCTGGTGAGATGCCGCCTGCAGAGGCGAATGGTGTAGTGTATTTAAAGATACCAATGAATTTACTGTAATTGTATATGTCATAAAAAAAGCCTGTGTAGCTCGCGCTACACAGGCTTTTTTATTGCTGCTATTAGATTACAAACCGCCGTTTTGTTGTGCCACCATCATGTACAACATAGGGATGGAGAGCATAGTGTTAACACGTGAAGTTAACATAGCTAAACGAGCAGCAGCTGCCTTTGCTTCTGGTTCAACAGTCACCATACCTAATGCTTTTTTCTGATTAGGCCAAATGATGAACCAGACATTAAATGCCATCACGAGTGCAATCCACATACCAATTCCGATTGCATGGAAAGGCGGAGTGAATGTCAGTGCTTGTGCAAGATAACCATTTGCAGCAGCAACCAAGATACCTGTGACTACAGTCGCTAATGCAGCCCAACGGAACCAGAACAAAGCGGTTGGTGCAATGACTTTACCAATTGCCGGTTTTTGTTCATCCGGAATTTTTGGCATAGAAGGAATTTGTACGAAATTAAAGTACCACAGCAAACCTATCCACATAGTGCCGCACACTACATGCAACCAACGCAATATGAATGCGCCCCATGCGTGTCCCATCTCAGGGCTAGCACCTGTGATACCACCAACGATGAGCACCAATAAAATCAGCAATACAACGCCAGCAATAATGGTACGTCCAAGAGATTGCAAAATCGCAGCCATAAATTCTCCCGAAAAATTCTTATAAAGGTTGTTATTTATAAAAAGGACACTTGTCTGTGAAATAAAATCACGGTGCCTTAACGATGCGAAAACCGCGCGAAGTATAGCTTAAATTGTAATCAAGAGTCATGTGGCAGATTGCGGACTGAACTGATATCAATTTCAGTACTACCTTCTGCCAGCCTTAAAGTAAAGCTTTGGGGAGGTGTGATGTGTTGTAGATGGCGCAGAATATTTCCTGCGTGATCTTGCAAAATCGCATAGCCGCGCTCTAGCGTGCGTTGCGGTGCAAGCAAATTCAACTGACTTGCTAGCCCCATTAGTTGCTGTCGTAGTTGGGCGGTGTGTGTGTTGTGCGCTGAAGATAAGCGACGACTTAGTTGACTTAAATCTGCTTTTTGTAAACGCGTATCCGGTAATTGGCTTTTCAATCGTTCTTGCAACTGCAGTAACGCATGACGGGATTCATTCAGCGGTGTGTGCAATGCATGATGTAAGCGCGATTGGATTGCGCTTAAGCGTAATTGTTGGTGCTTAATCGCTTGCGCAGGGCTTTGCAGTCTATGTGCGTACCAGTCTAGCGTTTGTGTCAGTTTATCGAGTTGTCGTCTGAGTGCAGTAGACAGTGAGTCAGCATGATCAAACAAGGCAGCAAGCCAATCAGCACGTGGTGTGGCTGCGAGTTCTGCCGCTGCGGTGGGAGTGGGAGCACGACAATCAGCAACGAAATCAGCAATGGTGAAATCCGTTTCGTGACCTATGCCAGCAATCACAGGCATGCTACAACTCGAAATAGCACGAGCGACTGACTCATCATTAAACGACCATAAGTCTTCCATGCTGCCACCACCACGACACACTAACAGCACATCACATTCAGCACGTCGTGAAGCAGTGTGAATTGTAGTGGCGATTTTTTCTGCTGAACCTTCTCCTTGTACAGCAGTGGGATAAAGAATCACATCAATATGCGGAGCACGCCTGTGTAAAGCTATCAATACATCACGCAAAGCTGCAGCTTGCGGACTCGTCACTATGCCTATGGTTTTTGGAAATTCAGGTAGTGCACGTTTACGCTCCTCATCAAATAAACCTTCTGCTGCCAGTTTAGTTTTGAGTTTGACGAAGGCTTCATACAGATTACCGACACCGGCTCTGCGTATGGATTCCACATTGAGTTGAAAGTCACCGCGCGGTGTATACAAACTCACTAACGCACGTACTTCAACTTTGTCGCCTTCTTTAGGATTGAAATCGGCATATTGCGCACGTCCGCGAAACATCACAGCACGCACCTGTGCCGCACTATCTTTTAACGTGAAATACCAATGACCGGATGCCGCACGGGTGAAATTTGAGATTTCACCCGAGACCCAAGCAAGTGGAAAGTTACGTTCAAGCAAGTTGCTAACTGCTTGATTTAGCTGAGAAACGCTGAGTATTTCTGGAGTGCTGGCCATGAGAATGAGGGAATAATCTTATTTATTTGATAGCTTATTTTGAAGCTGTCCACATAAATGCCTTTATATAATAAAT
>JBEDCU010000069.1:0-13247 GCA_041176585.1 Pseudomonadota bacterium | reverse complement strand
AGTCAGTGCCTGTGTAGTACTCCGTAATCCATACCATCGCAGCAGTCAACACCAGACCCACTACACAAGAACCAAACAAGCCCATTGCCGATACAGTCTTATCACCCACCATGGTTAATGGCTCAGGGAAAATATATACAGTCACAAAATAAAATGCGACTAACGATAAAAGTCCTGAAACAATTAGCCCACGATATAAAGCAGGCATGACATTGCGCATCTCAGGCTTAGCTTTAACAAAGGAAACGCCAATGATAGAAGCAATGATAGAGACACCACCTAAGATCAGCGGATAGATAATCGCAGCACCGGGAGCAGATACCACCATCAGTGCACCTAAGGCCATTGTGGCAATCAAAGTCACTGCATAGGTTTCAAATAAGTCTGCTGCCATACCTGCACAGTCACCTACATTGTCACCGACGTTATCTGCAATCACAGCTGGATTACGTGGATCATCTTCTGGAATACCGGCTTCTACTTTACCAACTAAGTCTGCACCGACATCTGCACCTTTAGTGAAAATACCACCACCTAAACGCGCAAAAATAGAAATCAGCGAAGAACCAAAGGCAAAGCCCAGTAGAGGTTTTAATGTTACTGAATCAGGCGTTGCTAAACCACCAATCAGGTAAGTAAAAATCGACACGCCTAACAAACCAAGGCCGACTACTAACATACCCGTGATAGCACCACCACGAAATGCCACATCCAGTGCAGGACCAATACCATGGGTTGCCGCTTGCGCAGTTCGTACGTTCGCACGCACTGACACATTCATGCCTATGAAACCGCAAGCACCAGACAACACAGCCCCTAATACAAAACCTGCTGCTGTTTTTGTATCAAGAAATACTGCAATCAAAATCGTCAAAATCACACCGACGATAGCAATCGTACGATATTGACGAGCTAGATAAGCTGCAGCGCCTTGCTGAATTGCATTTGCGATTTCTTGCATACGCGGATTACCAGCATCCTGAGCAAGAATCCAACTGCGAGAAATCAGGCCATAGATAACGGCGATTAAACCGCACACTACAGCAAACCATAAACCTGTTGAAGCCATATGTCTCCCCTCTAATATATAACACCAGTTTTAACTTCTTTATTAACTGCTTATGAAGCTACTTATACAACTACTTAGTACGAATAACAAACTTCACCAACTATATCAACTACACCAACCTCTCTAATTTATATATCGCTACTCTAGTCTGAATACCTTCGCAAAAATCTTTGCATCAAACCATCTCCTCTATGATCTGCCGCAACAAAGCCGTACTCTTCTTTCAAACACTTAAGCACTCTAGTACTTTAAATTGAGTTTAAAAAAAAACGGACCAGAGTCCGCTTTAGTCATTCCATATCGCAGCTCAAAACAAAAGAAAAATTATTCACTTAAGGCCGCAAAAGCACTATCCCGAATCACATCAACAGGACCCACACCTGCGATCTTGCGATATTTTGGCGCACCTGGTTTACCTGAAGTCGCCCAATCGTTGTAATAACCTACTAATAATTTTGTTTGTCCGTGATACACCTCGAGACGTTTTTTCACGGTCTCTTCACGATCATCATCACGCTGAATTAACTCTTCACCGGTTACATCATCTTTACCTGCAACCTTAGGTGGATTAAAGCTCACATGATACGTACGACCTGAGGCAGTATGCACACGACGACCACTCATACGTTCAATAATGGATGAGTCTGGTACATCGATTTCCAATACATAATCAATCAACACACCAGCATCTTTCATTGCATCAGCTTGCGGCAATGTACGTGGAAAACCATCAAACAAATAACCACTCGCACAATCTGACTCTTTCAGACGATCTTTCACCAATCCAATGATAATGTCATCCGACACCAAGCCACCTGCATCCATTACCTTCTTTGCAGCCAAACCCATAGGCGTGCCTGCTTTTACAGCAGCACGTAACATGTCACCCGTAGAGATTTGGGGAATATTGAAATGTTCTTTGATAAACGCCGCTTGCGTACCTTTTCCCGCACCCGGTGCCCCCAATAAAATCAACCGCATTATTTTTCCTTATTTTTAATCTTGTTCACGCTGACCTAGCATGGGTGATGAAGCATGTCTCCCCTTAGTCAGCATGAGCCATCTCAGACAACCAATAGCTCGACCACAACTTACCACAGAATTTTGCACGTCTCGGAACGTGGGAGCAAGCCTAAAAAGCCTAAACTCGCTCCAGAGCATGCAATCTGAGAGAGTAATGAATTAAATCAGGGACTTAGCGAAAGTGATGAGACCTTATTTTGTTTTCTGTTTGATATCGCCCAAGCAAAGATATTTCATCTCTACGTAATCCTCAATGCCGTGGTGTGATCCTTCACGCCCCAAACCAGATTGTTTGACACCACCGAACGGTGCTTCAGCCGTTGAGATGAGACCCGTGTTAATACCCACCATACCGTACTCCAATGCCTCACCCACTCGGAAGATACGGCCTATATCGCGACTATAAAAATAACTGGCCAAACCAAACTCGGTATTGTTAGCTAAGGCAATCGCTTCTTCTTCTGTTTTAAAACTAAACACAGGTGCAACAGGACCAAAGGTTTCTTCGCGAGCACAACGCATCTCACTCGTCACATGCGAAAGTACAGTCGGTTGATAAGCACGCTCACCTTCACGCTGCCCACCCGTTACTAACTTAGCGCCCTTACTCAAGGCATCACTCACATGTAATTCAATTTTTTCTAATGCTTGTTCATCAATCATGGGGCCTTGTTGAACACCAGGCTCAAATCCATTACCAACACGTATCGCTTTTGCTTTAGCTGCAAACTTTTCTACAAATTTTTCGTAAACACTTTCTTGTACATAAAAACGATTTGCACAAACACAGGTTTGTCCTGCATTGCGATATTTACTAATCATTGCACCTTCTACCGCGCTATCAATATCGGCATCATCAAATACGATGAACGGTGCATTGCCACCTAACTCTAAAGAGATTTTCTTAATCGTCGGCGCGCATTGCGCCGCAAGAATGCGACCTACTTCTGTCGAACCGGTGAAAGATAAATGACGCACCGTATCGCTGCTACACAATAATTTTCCGATTTCTATCGAGCGCTGACTATCTGCAGTTAACACATTCAAGACACCGGCAGGCAACCCTGCACGATGCGCTAATTCTGCTAACGCTAATGCAGAAAGTGGTGTTTGTTCTGCAGGCTTAATCACCACCGTACAACCTGCCGCTAATGCAGGTGCAACTTTGCGAGTAATCATCGCAATTGGGAAATTCCATGGTGTGATCGCAGCGCAGACACCTATCGGCTGTTTTAACACTAACAGTCTACGATTTTGATCGGTCGATGGAATCGTTTCACCATAAATTCGACGACCTTCTTCCGCAAACCATTCCACAAAACTTGCACCGTAGGCTACTTCCCCTTTAGCTTCTGCTAAAGGCTTGCCTTGCTCTGCTGTCATGATGCGTGCTAAGTCATCTGCATGCAGCATTTGTAAGCGATACCACTCCATTAAAATCGCAGCACGTTCTTTCGCAGTTTTGTCACGCCATAAAGGCCAAGCTTTATTCGCTGCATCAATCGCTGCACCCGCTGCTTGTTGCGTGAGATTGGCTACCGACGCAATCGTTTTACCGGTTGCAGGATCATGTACATCAAACGTGCCTTCACCAGTGACCCATGCACCATTTATATAAGCAGCAGTTTTTAAAAGCGCAGGATCAGCTAATTGCGAAATAGGATGTGTTTGATCAGTCATAGATTAGCGTTACTCAACAAAATAATTAAGAACGGCATTATGGCAGAAGCAGTAATTAAAACGGCTTCATCACAGAAAACAGCATTCTTGGATCTGACTTAGGATCAGTACTAGAAATAAAACGCTGCGACTCAGCGATCGTTGCTTCCACCATCAAACCTGTCATATCACGATAACGCAAACCTGCGCCATGTGAACGCAGCGAAGCTGTGGTTTCTGATCGATTAGGATTCACATTTAAACGTGCTTCTGCATAGTCGGTGAAGATAAAGAACTGCACCTTGCCATTCGCTAAACGTGGAATGAATTTTTCCGCCGGCATATCTTTGCGTAATTCCATTAATAAACCAAATCCACTATCACCTGCGACTGCACCACTGTCATACGCACGACCTAGCGTTGATCCACCAAATAAAACCTGCTCACCTGATAGCAAGGTATCCGATGACCACTGACCTAAGAAATTAAATTGCAAACTAAAATCTTGTGGCAAACCTTGTAAACGCGAAGCGGAATATTTTAATTTTGTAAAACGTTGAGAAAAACCACTCACTGAAGGCGCGGCAGCATTCGTACTTATGGAACCCAATGCATCTAAACCTTGTGAAATACCGACTGTCGCTTCTGTATTGCCATTGAATCGACCTAAATCGACTGCTGCTAATGACACATCGGCTACGGTTGAACTGTCAGCAATAATTTCTAAACCTTCAGAAGTAGTGCGGCTATGGTTGAGTGTCAATCCACTATCTACAAACAACGATACACCACGACTACGTTTTAAGGGATATCGAACGCGAGGCCCTAAGGAGTATGAATTACTCTCAATAACAGAGCTAGCCAAACTGGCACCGAGTTTTGCAGAAGCTGCTAAACCACCCATGCTCACGACCATGCCTTGGTCACCGACAAAGGTGGAATAGCGTACTGTCACAGCACGCAAATAATCATTCAGCGCAGACGTACTCAATCCCAACGACAGTACACCAGGACGGGTAGGAGAAGGATTACTAATATTCACATTTAAATTCGTATTCCACTCACCCAAAACGCGCGACAGACTATTATTCATACTAAATAAAGAGCTGACTTTTGGTGGATCCACCAAGCTCACCACTAACTCAGATGCACCTAAGGCAGAACCTTGACGTAAAACACCTGCAGCTCTCACACCAGGAATGTCGTTTAATATCAACAAAGCTTTTTCTAAACTTTTTAAATCGATAGGCTTTTTACCAACCACAGGAGCAAGTAGGCGCTCTACTAATTGTTGCGCCGCATCCGTTCCACCTTCTGTAAACGCTGCTTCTATATAACCTTCTACTACCCGTATAGAAAATAATCCATCTTTCACTTGCTGCGGGGGTACAAACACGCGCACCAGAAAAAAACCATCTGCACGATAACGCGACTCAAGCTGATCGGCTGCTTTTCGTAACGCTTCTAATGAAACACGCTTACCTTCCAATGGCGCAAAAATTTTCTTGATTTGCTCAGGTGGATATTGCGTTACACCTTCCACTTTGATTTGTTTAATCGTAAATTCAATTTCATCCACTGCTTTAGAGACTGGCGCTTTTTCTGGCGTCTCTATCTTTAAATCAAAATTTGGTAAGCCTGGTAAAGGTAAAGGCGCCACACGTAAACGTGAAGTATCAGCATCACCCGCAGGTACTTGTGCGTGCGCCAATTGCAGCTGCAGTACACAAGCTGCAAAGAGACAAGTCGCAAGTACTACACGAAACTTATAGTTATTTTTTGAATAGATATATTGCATGGTTTTTACTCTGGACGAATACTTCAACATGATAATCACTTCACTATTTAAAATTAGGTCTTACGAGTACGGAATAAAATTATTTATCTTCCATTACCACACGCGTGGTTAATAATCCTTGCCGCACGCGCTCTGCATGAAAATGTACCAATGCTTCATCCGGATAAGTGCGTTCCATCTCTAATACATGCTGCGCCACACCTTGTGGATCGGTATAGTCCGTGCTCTGTACATCCACATGAGTCATATTTTTTTCAGACAAGCTGTGATACATCGCCATGTAGTCTTTGAAATAAACTGAATCTGCTCGCTCTTGCGTCACTGGCGTATATAAAGTCACCGCTGTGACTTTACCTTTCAACACCACATCGCCAATCGGCATAAAGTTAATATCAGGATCACATTTCGCAACCACTTCTTGTGTACAACAAATACGCGTACCAAAATATTTATTTACACCTTCAGTACGTGCTGCCGTATTGACCGTATCACCCAGTGCTGTGAAGTCCATACGATTATGCGAACCAAAATTACCGATCGTGGCTGAACCACTATGCACACCGATACGCGTGATACCTAGCTTGATACCTTTTGCATTTTGCTGTTTACGGAATTCTTCGCAATACGCATCTAATTCAAGTGCACAACGTACTGCGCGTGATACATGATCCGGTTGCGGCATAGGCGCATTAAAGACCGCCATAATCGCATCACCAATAAATTTATCTACCGTGCCAGCATATTTAAAGACAGTCGCACATCCACCATCGAGATAACTATTTAAAACTTCTGATAATTTTTCCGATGGCAGCTCTTCAGACAAAGTCGTAAAGCCTGCGATATCAGAAAAAATAAACGTCGCATCTTGACGCACACCAGAAATACTCAAGGACTCAGGATTCTCAACTAATCTATCCACCACAGCTGGAGCAACATAACGAGAAAACGCACCTTGAATAAACTGACGTTGCTTTCTTTCTGCACGCCCTATCAACATGTCCATCATCCATAAGGCAAATGCCATTGATAATGTGGGACCAACTAGAGGCAATAAAGGCAAACCTGCTCTGAATCCAAAAAATCCTATTAACCATAAAGCGAGTACTGCACAAAAACCAATAGACACACTAACCAACAAACCTCTACCCAATAAGCCTATAGATATACCAATTAAGGCCATCAACAAACTCACTATTACAATTTTTTCAGTCGTGATGACATGCGGCTGTCTATGTTCAATCAACTGCGACAGTCCATGTGCCTGCACTAAAATCCCTGGCATTACGCCATCATCACCATCATCCACAATCGCTAACGGAGTACGATGTTTATCAGTAATAGAAAGTACTGCGCCAATTAAAACGATTTTTCCTTCAAACCAAGCTTTAGGCATGACCTTAATTGCATGAGCAGGAAATGTTTTAAATGGCGTTGCGCCATCTACTGCATGCGGGCGCCAAGCAATTTGCGTCCATTCTTTATTTGAATTCACACCCATAATTTGCGCACCACGTCGCGCAAAACCCATGGGCATGCCGGCTTCATTCTCACCTGGAAAAATCCATCTCACCGTTCCATCAAAAGGATCGGTAGCAAGATTTGCAGCAGCACGTAATTTTTCAGGCACAAACACATTTAAATACGCTAACTGATCTTCATCCACAATAGCTTTTGTCACCGTATAACTAACAAAAACAGGAATCGTCATTTCACGCAAAGTCTTGGCCAACAACTGATCTTTGCTTTCTTCAGTCGGTGAATCAATCAGTACGTCAAGACCCACAGCTTTCGCGCCTTTGGCTTCTAGCTCGATGAGTAATTGCGCTAGAAACTCTCTATCAACTGGAGAGCGATAAGCAAATTGTTTTAATGTGTCTTCAGTCAGTGCTGCAACCACAATCTGTTCAGACTGCGGTTCAGGTGGCTGCATAGCAGCGATACGAATATCCGCGGCTGAATTTTCCAAGCTCTTAAATAAACTCAGATTGAGTGACAACAGCGAAGCAAGAGCTGTTGCACCCAAAGCTACGCCTAAGCCAGACGCAAACTGCTTCCAGTTGCGCTTTTTACTCATCTGGGATTGGTACTACTAATGGATGCATTCTCAGAGAGTGATTTAAGTAAGGCATCGGCTTGTTGTATACAACCTTTTTCTAACATCCATGCTGCACGAATAAAATCATTCGTAATCGATGTAGGAACTGTCGTTAAGGTAATCACAAATTCTTGCTGATCGATATTCACTAATAAGGTCGTCATGCCATCGAATTTACTCAAATCAGGCATTTGCATTCTATCTTGACCACTCTCCCACACAAAATCAGCACGCCATGAACGGTCACCAGGATAAATCACAAATTTTTGTTCAGTCGAATTATTCGGACGCCATAACAAAGGTTTATCGCCTTCTGTTAAGCATCGTGGTCCACCACGTGTGATATCAATTAATTCTGGCTGTGGTGTTTTCACTGAAGCGGTACCGGCGCGCACCACACCGACTGATTTAGTACGTGCATCACGACTCACTAATAAAGCAGCTAACGCTTGTTTGGAATCAGGCACTGCATCTGCCTTAGGGGCAAGAGGGCCAGAAAAAGGACCACGTAAAGTCACGGTCTTGCCATCAGGACCAATGGCAGATAGACGCTCACCCTCTTTCAAATTAATGACTGCCGCTGCAGCAATAGACTGACCTGATTTAAAAGGTGCACCACGTACATCCATCACCACAAACTGTGCATGCGCTGTCACAGCAAATAGCATGGCAAGTAATGCCAGTGATTTAATCAGCATAGATAAATAATTGAATTGCCACATCATGACCACCTATGAACGAGGACGAGCGGAACGCGGCAGTGGCAATAAAGCATCTTCACGCCCATCACCCACAATCACAAATGCCGCCCAAAACAAAGGATGCGCAGTCTTCTCTTGTTTAATTAGTTTTAATTGCGAAGTTTGTAGAGAACGTGCAGCTCCACCTGTTAAATCCGGACCTAAAGCTTCAAACATGCCCGACATTAATTCAGCTGTTGCTTTAGAAGAGACTTGCCAGTGACTCACCACTAAACTACGTGCACCCGCATAAAAGAAGGATTCCGCTAAACCTGATAATGCATCGCCACCAAACTTACCTGCACTGCCTGCGGTGTTACAAGCAGACAGCACCACTAAATCTGCATTCAATCGCAAGCTGGCAATTTCACTCGCTTCTAATAAACCATCATTCGCACGACTAACAGGTGAGGATGGTGGCGTTAATACTAAAGCAGGTTCAGTCTGACATTTCAATTCGCCCGGCAACAAACCATGGGTTGCAAAATACAGAACTCGATAATCACCTAATGACTCTGAGCGTAATTTATCTTCAGTCGCTGCATCGCTGGTATGGACCACTGATCCATTTTTATTTTTTGCTGACAACACACGATTCACAACTTTTAGCTCATCTTCTGTTTCAGGCAATGGTGCTAAAGAGCGAATCAAATCCCCCGATGCGGGTCCATCTTGACGACAGCTGGTCGCCAATGCAGACAAGGTTGAGCTTGAGGATTTTTTCTCAGACTTGCCTTGTAATCGTGGATTACCAAATGCAAGCAAGGATTTCGTTGGTTGCGTCAGCGCTACTGTAGTACGTTGTAAATAAAATGAACGCAATGAAGGTTCATGTGAAATCGCTACACGCTTTATCAACCAACTTGCATCTGCATAGCGTTGATTGGTCGGCGCAGTTTCAACTAACAATGAAAATGGCAAACTTGCTAGTGGACCTGCAGGCACTACAACTAAATGATCTAGATCAGTGAGTTTATTTTTAATACTGCCAAATAAACGTTGATACAGTTGATGCGCTAAGGCGATATCAAATTCACCAACAGAGCCTGATTGCACATCCATCGCTTTGCGTAATGCGCTAACTGATTCTGCTAGCGATTCCTGTCCTTCCGCAATGCGACCTATCCAAATACCATCACGTCGCACTAGCTGTACGAATGACACTTCCCTACCAATGATGAAAGACACTACGCCTTCTTTCACACCGAGTCGCTCACGCAGTGCAACCGTATCCAGTGCTTTAGGCGCAGACAATGCTACATACTCAGGAAACTTAGTTGCTAACTCACGTTGTAAACGCTGACTTTCTTTTTCAGCAGCCGATTTTTTTTGTATCAACTTATCTTCTACTAATTTACTACGCTGCTCATCTGCTAAAGATGTCTCGGCTGATAATTCTAAATTCGTTGCATCACGTTCGCGCTCGGCTCTTTGTAAAGCTTCGACTAATTTTGCTAACGCAGGGTCTGACACTGATAAGCGAGCTGCTGCTCGTGCTACGGTTTGTTCAACCAACTCTGGTCGTAACAAACCAAAAGCATCAAAGGCTTCGTTATATAAACCTTGCTTTTGAGTGTCATCCGTTAGCTTCTCTGCATACGCAGTCACTGCTAAACCAAAGGGAATTAAATCTTCTTTAGTAAGTGGATTTTCTGCAGCAGGTGGTAAGGCACGTATGCGTTTAAAAATATCGCGGAAGGTCACGATCGATGAAGTACTCATCCCTTCGCGTTGATAAGCTTTCGCTAGCGCTGCATAAATAGGTAATAAACGAGAACCTTCACCAAATGCTTGTTTGCTTTCTGTTAAAGCTACATTTAAATATTGTTCAGCTGCTGATAAACGTCCCTGCACTGAACTAATTTTTCCTAAGGTGAGTAACACATCCGCGCGCCACCATTTTGGTAAACCACGCGTTTCATTCATTAAACCCAATGATTCAGATGCTGCGATTTGCGCTAAGCCTAATTCTTCCAAACGTAAAGCCATATTCGCTTGCAGATTTAGTGCTAACGCTAATTCACCTTTTTCCATCATGAGCGGATCGAACGCAGCATCTGATCCATCTAATGAAAAAACAAACTGTCCCTGACCAGTTGCGATTTTTCGCCAAGCCGCTACAGCACCGGAAGCATATTTCAATGCTTCATCAAAGCGACTCGCATTGGCTGCGTTATAAGCTTGATAGGCTGCAAAGCGTGCACGATCAGCATCACGCGATGATGCTTGCACGATAGGCTCTGCACGTCGAAACAAGGCGATTGCTTCTTCATCTCGTCCTTGATTACTCACGTTCAACGCTAAATCCATTAAGGTTTCAGCAATCGCAGCATCATTAGGATTTAATAATTTCGTTTGCAGATCTAAAGCACTACGAAATTGTGATTCTGCTTCTTTGTATTTGCCCTGTGCATTAGCACTACGCGCATTTTGCAAAGTAGATTTAAAACCAGCTATTTCAGTTGCAGAAGCGAGTGGCACTGTCTTACCAAATAGTTTTTGCAAAGCTTGGATGTAATCAGCTCGCGAAACAGATTTACTATCAGGATCAGCCGCACTCAATAATGCAGGCAAGCTAGCTGGTGATCCTTCCGCTACAAACAACAACTCTTTTTTAGCAACTAAGATCACAAGCTGCGGCCAACCACCACTTTTCATCTTACAAGCCATGCCCACTGCTTGCGGCAACCCTAACGCATTTAAACTTTGCGCATCCTCTGTTTTGCAATTCATGCGCTGACGATTAGTAGCAGCAGGACGACTCGCTGCATAACTTTGCAATAACTGCTGCTTTATATCTGCAGCAGGACGCAAACGCGCAGCAATCACCGAACCCACTACACTATTTCCACATGAAATAATTTGATCTGCAGGTAAACCCGATTGCGCTGCCATATCGTCACGCATTTTGAGGGAGCAGGATTCATCCAACAAACTCGATGCAACACCTGCATGTGTGAGTGGTGTAAGAGTGAGCGCTGATAATCCTAAGCCAACAATAACAACGATTTTTTTCATCACGACGTTTTCAATTTTTATCTGAGACTGCATCCTATTTACCCCTTACCAACGCGCACTATTGCCCAACGTAGGCATAGGCTGTTCAACTGCTGCTCCTGATGGAGGACGAGGTGGAACAGGAACTTGTACATCCACTAAACCTACCGACACCACTGAAGTACGTGTGGTTGATGCTTGTGATTGCGCGGCTGCCTTAGGTGGTGGCGGTGGTGCTGCCATCGCTAAAGTTTTATCACCAGAGTCGGCTGCATCTTTAGGTGTAGGCGGCTTCTCTGTTGCGACTGGTGTGGGTGGAGGCGGCGCAACCGGCGGCGGCGGTGCAGCTAACGCCACTTGCGTTGGTGCTGCAGGCGTCACTGGTGCTGGAGCCGCATTATTCGCTGGTGCAGGCTGCGCTGTAGGTGCTGGTGCTGGTGCTGGTGCAGGTGCATTATTTGCTGCCTGACGTGGTGCTGCATTCGGTGCAGGAGCAGGTGCCGGTGCAGCAGGATCATTTGCTGCTTGTTTAGGTTGCGATGCTGTTTCACCATCGGGCGCATCAGCAGCAGCTCCATCTTTAGGTGGCGGCTTATTCGCAGCAGGTGGTTGATTTGCTTGCGGCTGAGGCTGCTGATTTTGCTGAGCAGGTTGTTGAGTCGTTGGCTGTGGCGCAGCTTGTGTTTGTATAGGTGGAGGTGTCTGCGGCACAGGAGGTGGAAGCATTGCACTCGGTGACAAGCTACCTTGAATTGCAGAAATTGCCCCTCCAACAGTCGCTGATATTTGCGGCGTAAATGCTGAAGAACTAAATTTCACATCAGCTTCAACTTCTTGTTCGAAAAAATTCGCGTTTGCTACAGTGTTTTGCCCTACTACTGAGCCTATTAATTTCGATCGACCACTACTTGATGTAACTGATGAGTATATCGATGAAGAATCTAGTTGAAAGTTGGACGAGCGAGAATAAATTCCTGCATTTGCAGAAATAAAATAAGCATCACTAGCCAATGCAATTTTACCGCCAGCGACTGCAGAAACATTCCCGCTGACCTCAGAATTCGTAACATTAATTCCACCTGCCGCTGCTGCATAAACGCCATTCGTAGCGCTAAAAATACCAGAGCTAGTGAGAATAATATCGCCACTTGAGCCAGGTCCAGCAAGCTTAATACCAGTGATATCCCCTGTACTTGCATCAAAGGTCAGATCACCACCTGTGACAGTCACTAGCCCTTTAAATTCATCTTGATTAAAAGTGCTACCGGCACCAACAGTGATGTTACTACTTGAAATTCGTACTGGCCCACCCTGTGAAATCAGTAAAACACCCTCACCAGCATCAACACGACTATTTGTTGTGATCTGTAATTCACCCGAGCTAAGCAAGCCAATAAAGCCTGACGTTGCGCTCATGGAGATATTAGAATTTTCTACCTTCAAAGTAGATGCCGCACCAGCTGTAAAGTTATATGGACGCCCCGAATCAGTAAAAGTCCAAGCACCGCCAGCTAGCATAGTGATTACAGAAGACTGATTGCCGGAATAGACAGCGCCATTGGTATTGATATTGGAATTTGCTATTGCTATCGTCGCAGCTCTCGATTCAAAACTAATATCTGCACCAGCTGAAATGCTTGCATTGTTCATCGTGATGGAACCAGCGGTTCCACCTATTATTTCTGCAGAGCTTATTAAATGGGAATTAGTGACCTTGATAAAAGAAGGCGTGCTTGCATTAATTTGATATGGCGAAGTGGCAAAAAAGCTACCGCCAGCGACTAAAAATATGCCCGCCTGATTGCTATAATTTGCATTAGTATTAAATGGTGTAGTTATATTTATTCTTGAAACAGCATTTATATC
>JBEDCU010000068.1:0-2981 GCA_041176585.1 Pseudomonadota bacterium | reverse complement strand
CTAGTACTAAGTTACAGATTGAGCAAGGTAGATATGAAGCGGAATGCCTAAAATAATATTGAAAAAAGAGAATAGCGGGATCGAAAAATTATTCATAGAGCGGATAATGATTTATTGATAGTCACTAACTATTGTGGCAAAGTATATTTTTGCTCAGTGTACTTAGGGATTTATTCATGATCAAAAATAACTTCATATTTACGGTAATTCTACTTTGTTTTAACATAGCAGCGCATGCAATGCCTTTGCAGCCACTATCAGACAAAGTGACTCGCCTTACGATTAAAGGTATGGCAGGTAAAGTTTGGTATGTGCCTTCAACAGTTGACACTATCAAGTGGGGTTACCTTCCAAATGCAAACGATAAACCCCTAAGCACTGTGCCATCAGGTGCAGTAGTGGTTTTTGATACGTTGTCGCATGAAGGATTACTTGAAGATCAGGGGCGTGATGCAAGAAAATATTTCATGTCTAAAGGCATATCTGAACGCTTAGTTTTGAAGGATGCGATTGCAATCACTCGCTCATCAATACCACATGATTTTGCTAAAGATGGTCCGCATATCATCACAGGGCCGGTGGCGATAGAAGGAGCACAACCAGGTGATGTATTAAAGGTTGAGATTCTCGCTGTAACGCCTCGTGTGCCTTATGGTGTGATTAGTAATCGACATGGTAAGGGTGCATTACCGGGTGAATTTCCAGAAGGCGAAAAACCTGAAGCCGATGCCAGCGCAGAGCATCCAGAAAAATTTCATAACATGTCAGTGTTTACGCCTATCCGAAAAAATCAGCGAGGTGCTTGGGAAGGAGTCATGCAGAATTCACGTGGCGAAGCAGTGCGCTTTCCTACTGCGCCATTCATGGGTGTGATGGGAGTGGCTGCTGCAACAGATGAACTCGTACATTCGGTGCCACCTGGGGTATTTGGTGGGAACATGGATGTAAAAGATCTAGGCGTGGGAACGATAGTTTATTTTCCAGTCTTTGTGTCTGGTGCAAATTTTTACACCGGTGATCCACACATGGTTCAGGCAAATGGTGAAGTAGCGTTAACTGCACTCGAGCATTCTATGCGTGCGACATTTAGATTAACTCTACTTAAAAAAGGAGATAGTCGAATACCTTCCGCTTCAGGTTCCTTAGATAAGCCTTTTGGTGAGACACGTGATTATTGGATTGCGATTGGATTAAATCCTGATCTCGACGAAGCAATGAAAGATGCGGTACGTGAAGCGATGCGCTTCTTGACAGAGAAGCTAGGTATGGATCGCGCTATTGCATTGGCTTATATGTCAGCTGCAACGGACTTTAATGTTTCCCAAGTAGTAGATCGTACTAAAGGAATTCATGCGTTGATACGTAAACGAGACTTCATCAAAGTAAAACAGCGTCCGCGTTAAATAATTCAAGCCATTTAAAAGTCAAGAGCACCTAACTCAATAACAAAGTTAGGTGCTGATTGGCTTCAGTTATTCCTTATGTTGATCTGGATGGTTTGCATGCATGTCATGATTATTTTCCATGGAGTGCGGTGCTTGATATCCTAAAATGGCAGGATCTAACATGCCGCTAATCATGGCAATGTGTCCAAAGACCAAAAATAGAGCAACGCAAATAGCATGAACTTTCAATTTTTCCATTTGGTCTAAGGTTTTATTTACAAGTCCGCATTCTTGTGCGGCGATCCAAATTAATGGTAAGCCTGCAATCAGATAAGTACTGACTGCGATAACGTCAATCACAGTTCTCCATTCTCCTGCTTGAGTAATGGGTATGACAGCATGCGTAATAATATAAACAATGATGCCAATGAAGTAGATGCCGACCGTAATCCCAGACCATTTGTTAATGGAGTGAACCACGCCTTCAAAGTGGCGTGTGAAAAGTAGATAGAGTTCTGTAATGGCTAAGGTTTCCGCTAAAATTATAGGAATAGCCATAAAGAGGATTAAATTCCAAGGCTGATTAACCGCCAATAACTCCATGTAGTGAGTCATATTCATGGTGATGCTCCAAAAAAGGTAAATGGTAGAGATTAATGATGGCGACTATCTAATTTCTCACTTAATGCTTCTAAGCTTTGATTAAAGCATAGAGTTCTTTTTCTTTCATCATGTCGATTTTTTGATGCAGTAGTTCGATTTCTAATTCCGCTTTCACATTCACTTCAAAATCATTATTCGCCTGTTGTCTGTCAATTTCAGAAAGTCGATTTTGACTCATCATAATGGCTGGCGCGGTATACGCTGCCTGAAATGACAGCATAAGATTTAATAATATAAAAGGGTAGGGATCCCAAGTACTGTCATGATTGATGGAGTTATAAATAATCCAAACGATGATGCAGACGCTTTGCATGATGATGAATTTCCATGACCCTACAGTCTTAGCAATGATATCAGACGTTTTTTGGCCAGTTGTTAATTGTGGTTTGATAGGTTCTACATATGCTGAAATCTGGGTAGATAAAACTTCTCTATGTGCCCGTCTATGCGCCCGCAGTGCTTCTAAGGTTTGTAGTTCTTGATTGGTGGGTGTAATGGTTGTCACGCTGATCTCCTAAGGTATTGCCCCCACTGTACGCCTTCAATTACTTATCCACTGTTTAATTTGCACCTAGTCGATTTTTATGATTCGGGTTGAAATTTCTCGACCTGTCTGATCGATTCTCGGATTGCGATATGAGATTACGCAAAAAAATGTTGAATTAGTTGATCAAGATCGTTTTTATGCTAACGCTACTCATGGCAATATTGAAGTTGAAATTCATGTTGTTTAATTCATCACTTCAATTGAAGGAGTAATAATGAGTGCTAAGTTAAGTCATCCTAAGATAGATATAGGTATAAATGAAAAAGATCGTAAAGCGATTGCTAAAGGTCTTTCTGCATTGTTGGCTGATAGTTATTCTTTATATTTAATGACGCATAATTTTCATTGGAATGTGAAGGGTCCCATGTTTAATACACTTCACACCA
>JBEDCU010000067.1:0-6920 GCA_041176585.1 Pseudomonadota bacterium | reverse complement strand
CCTTACCCTGACACCAACCGCGCATACTGACTTCATCACCATCTTCTAGAAAACTACGGGTGGACTTTCCATCTTTCAGTTGCAAAGGTCGTTGCCCATTCCAACTGAGCTCTAACAAACTACCATAAGAATCTGGCGTACTGCCACTCACTGTTCCGGAACCCATGACATCACCCACATTCACATTACAACCTGAGACAGTGTGATGTACGAGTTGCTGCGCCATACTCCAATACATAGTCTTAAAATTTGTACGACTAATCGTGGTCGCTTGTGATGCTGCTTGCGGCTGCAAACTCACTTCCAATGCAATGTCCACACCTTGCGCACCGCTTTGCTGCAAATAAGGTAAAGGCTCAGGTTCTTGTATTGGACCTTCCACAAAAAAAGGCTCTAAAGCATCCATAGTCACGACCCAAGGTGAAATCGATGTCGCAAATGTTTTTGCATTAAAAGGACCTAAGGGAACATATTCCCATTGCTGTATATCGCGTGCACTCCAGTCATTGAGTAAAACCATGCCAAACATGAAATCATGCGCATGTTCTATTTTTATAGGCTGACCCAATGCACTTTCAGCGCCAACAATAAATGCCATCTCTAATTCAAAATCAAGTTTGGCACATGCTGCATAACGAGGCGCTTCATCAATTGGTGCTTTCACTTGCCCCATAGGTCTGCGTATCTCAGTCCCACTCACCACGACTGAACTAGCACGACCGTTATAACCCACAGGTAGATGCAACCAATTAGGTAATAAAGCATTCGCAGGATCACGAAACATCATGCCTACATTAGTTGCGTGTTCACGTGAAGAATAAAAATCTGTATAGCCACTCACTTGTATAGGCATATGCATTTGCACCTCATGCATAGGTATAAGTGCTTTAGCACGTAAAGCCGCATCATCACGCAAGCGAGGTTGATCAGCACTTAATAGCTCACTGATTTTTTTACGTGCTTCTTGCCAGACTGGTTGTCCTAATGCGATAAAACTATTTAGCGTAGGTTGATTAAAGACTGGATTCACTTGCACACGCAATAAATCTGCAGCTTCTATCACTGCCAAATCTAAAACAAACTCACCGATTGCCACACCCACTCGTTTGTTGGGATGCGCATGTGTACTAAAAATACCAAAAGGAAGATTTTGAATCGGAAAATCTGAATCCGCAGCAACGGGAATAAAAGAACTTAATCTAGGATCATTAGGATGCATGCTGGTCGCCGTTCTTTAAAAACTAAGTAAGTGAAGTCTAGATGTTGTTAATGCTTGTCTGCCTTGAAATGTTTTTTCAAGCCTTGCCAGCATTCACGGTAATCTGATTGCAATTCAGGTGAACTCAATGCTGCTTGCGTAGGACGGATTAACCAACGACTCTCAAACATAAATGCTAGTGTCTTATCTATTTTATGTGGTGCAAGTTGCGCATGACTCGCTGTTTCAAAGGTACTCGCATCCGGTCCGTGTCCACTCATACAGTTATGCAAACTGCCGCCACCGGGCAGGAATCCTTCTGCCTTTGCATCATATACACCATGAATTAATCCCATGTATTCACTCATGATATTGCGATGAAACCAAGGAGGACGGAAAGTGTGTTCAGCCACCATCCAACGTGGAGGGAAAATCACAAAATCTATATTTGCTACACCTGCAGTATCAGAGGGAGAAGTTAGAACTGTAAAAATTGAAGGATCAGCATGATCAAAGCTCACTGTATTCATCACATTAAAACGAGCAAGATCAAATTTATATGGCGTGTAATTACCGTGCCAAGCAACCACATCTAGCGGTGAATGATCAATCGCAGCAGACCACAGTCGACCACCAAATTTTGCTAACAGAGTAAAGTCACCTTCTTTATCTTCAAAGGCAGCAACGGGCGCAAGAAAATCACGCGGGTTTGCCAACCCATTTGCACCTATAGGACCTAATTCAGGCAAACGCAACATAGCGCCATAGTTCTCACACACATAGCCGCGCGCTTCACTACCCATTAAGTCTACAGTAAATCGTATACCCCTAGGTAAAACAGCTATCTCACCCGGCACTATATGTAAGACTCCCAACTCTGTGCGCAAACTTAATACACCACTCTGTGGAACAATCAACATCTCACCATCAGCATTATAAAAAAACCGATTGTGCATAGAGGTGTTCGCTGCATACAAATGAATCGCAATCCCGCTTTGACTATCCGCACAACCATTCCCTGCTACCGTAAATAAGCTTTGTATAAAGTCCGTAGGCTGTGTGGGCAAAGGTCGTGGATTCCAACGCAATTGATTTGGTGATGCCGGCGTTGCATCAAATGGACCACTCGCCATATCACCCATGGGAATTTCTTTAAATTCACCATGCATGGCTGCAGGTCGTATGCGATACGTCCATGTGCGTCGATTTTCTGAACGTGGCGCAGTAAAAGCATTACCTGAAATTTGTTCAGCATATAAACCATGCGCTACTTGTTGTGGTGAATTTTGCCCTTGCGGTAAACAACCCTTTATCGCCTCAGTAGAAAATTCATTTCCAAATCCTGATTGATAGTTCAGCCCACTAGCTTGATGTGACATGACTTACCTCGCAATGAATATTTACAGATCAACCAGCGCATCTGACATAGCAGTGCGTAAAATAGATAAATCACCTATATGATTAGCTAACAATAAAATTAAACGCGCATTGACTTTATGACTTTGCTCTTCTGATAAATCTTTATGCATATCGATTAAGGCTTCATAAAAATCATCGGGATTTGCGAAATTAGGTTCTTTATTTAATATACTCATCGCATCTCCTATTGCGCAGTCGCAGTGCGCCAAGCTTGCTGAATAGATGACACATCAAATGAACGCCAACGTGCCGCTACATGCTGATCTGGACGTATGAAATACGTGGTATTAGCTTGCGCATCCAAACGTGCACTAAGCAAACCCTGATGGTCTTGTAAACAAAGAGTGCTCTTTAGTTTTAATGCTGCCTTAGATATGACTAAACATTCGATGTCAGGCATAGACTGCATATCTTTTTCAATTTCTTCACCAACGGATTGCTCATCAGTGAAAACCAACACAGAAAATTTTTCACCACACTGAGGTAACAACCATGTGTCTTTTTGCTGCAAGCGCACTGGCGCATCAACTAAAGGTGCACCAGGACACATCGCTCCTGCAAATAGATCTTGATCAGGTGTGTTTAACACTGAATGACTATAAGTTGAAGGTAAAGACAAACGTCCACTATTGACTAAGCGTCTTGCAAAGGGATGGTGCTTGGATAAATCTAAGACAGCATCGCGAAACAACTGACTAATTTTGCTTTTCGGCGTAATAAAATCTGTAGCACGGGTTGAGTTGAGTATATTTTCATCTGCTGCAAATTCACGTTCATCACCATACGTACTAAGTAATACTTGCGGTGCTTGCCCTTTCAATACCATGGCTAGCTTCCAACATAAATTGTCAGCATCTTGCACACCGCTATTTGCGCCACGCGCACCAAATGGTGAAACACCATGTGCTGCATCACCGGCAAATAAAACACGACCATGCTGGAATTTATCCATGCGCATACAAGCAAAGGTATACACACTCACCCATTCCAATGTGAACTTTACATCTGCACCTAATAAAGCTTGAACACGAGGTATCACTTTCTCTGGTGTTTTTTCAATCTCAGGATCGGCATCCCAACCTAATTGAAAATCTATGCGCCACACATCATCAGGTTCGCGATGTAACAACACGGATTGATTGGGATGAAATGGAGGATCAAACCAAAACCAACGCTCAGTTGGAAAATCCGCTTGCATTTTTACATCAGCAATTAAAAAGCGATCTCGAAATACACGACCTTTGCTTTCTAATCCCATAAGATTGCGCACACTACTACGCGAACCATCTGCTGCAATAACATACTGTGCTGAAATCGTATACGACCCGTCAGGTGTTTCTACTGTGAGCTTGGCACCTGATTCATTTTGCTCAAGTGCGACCACCTTACTCTTCCAACGCAAATCCAACTGTGGATATTGCGTAGCGCATTCATATAAATAGCCCTCTACATAATACTGCTGCAAATTCACGAACGCAGGTCGCTGATGTCCTTGCTCAGGTAATAAGTTAAAGGTGTAAACAGGATCATCTTTAAAAAAGACTTTACCTACATTCCACGCAATACCTTTATTAACGACTTGCTCACCACATCCTAGTCGATCAAAAATTTCTAAAGTACGTTTTGCAAAACATAAAGCACGTGAACCCACTGACAAACAATTATCATCATCCAGCAAAACCACTTGCACACCCTGACGTGCTAAATCTATCGCGCAGGACAATCCAACTGGCCCTGCACCTACAATAATCACAGGATGCGTAGACGCTGTGCTCTGCGTGATTTCTATAGGTTTGACGTAATCAAACTTTAGATTCTGATAATGTGCTGCAGTTGCAGTCGAGAGAGTCATTGCGCGCTCAATCTTGCAGTGCAAACCACATCTCTTTATCGCGCTCAGCAGTCCATATTCGTGGATGCTTAATTCCTTTTGCTTCATCGACTGCGCGTGTCACATCAAACGGCAAACAATGCTCATAAATAAAAACATGACCAAATTTACTATCCATTTTGCTACGCACATGTGCCATCGCACCTTTTAAATCTTTGCCCGCTGCGACTGCTTCACGCGCACTCGATAACAAAGTCGTGACGAAATCTTTGGTGTAATCCAAACCTTTATTGACTTCGGTAGGATTGATTAAAGCAGGACCACGTCCTGGCACTAATTTATCCGCTTGCATCGCACGCAAAATTTCTAAAGTTGCAGGCCATTCTTCTAACTGTGCATCACCTGTGTAAGCTGCTGCATCATATTCAACTAAGTCACCAGAGAATAAAACTTTTTGCGATGGAATCCAGACTATGGTGTCACCCTTGGTATGTCCCATGCCCACATGCATGATGTTAACTTCAAGTGAACCCATGAACACCGTTAATGCTTTTTCAAATACTAAAGTTGGCCATGTCAGCCCAGGCACTGATTCCACACCTGCAAACAAACGTGGAAAACGATCAATCTCAGATTGCATATCTTGCGCACCGCGCTCGACAATTAATTCATACGTGCCGCGCGAAGCAATAATCTGCTCGCCGCCTTCTTTGAAATAAGCAGAAGCGCCCAACACACGCACAGCGTGATAGTGCGTCAGCGTCACATATTTAATTGGTAAATCCGTAATGGCACGAATATGTTTAATTAACGCTTGCGCCATCACTGGTGTTGCAGTGGCATCAATCACCATCACAGAGTCATCACCAATAATCACGCCGGAATTCGGATCGCCCTCTGCGGTGTAGGCATAGGCATTCGGTGAGAGCTGAATAAAACTAGTTTTCTTTTCTTCCAGATCAGCCTGCGAGGCAAATTTTTTCTCACTCATAGCTAGGACTCCGTTTAATTAGATTAGGCATGAGAATAGAGGGAAATTAGTTTTAGGTCAATTGATTCGTCATTAACAAATGTTTTACAATTAGCAAATTCGTATTTAAACTGCATTACGGTCAAATCAAGAGGATGGGCATGGAAAAAAGCCGACGCGGCATACAATCAATTGAAATTGGCGGCACACTACTGACCACACTAGTGGAAGCGGGCGCACCTATGAGTTTGGGTGAACTGGCTAAAAAAGCCGGCATGCCCGCAGCTAAAGCCCATCCCTATCTAGTGAGCTTTGGTAGCTTTGGCCTGATTGAACAAAATCCCCTGACTGGCCGCTATGAGCTAGGTCCCTTTGCACTGCAAATGGGTTTAATCAGTTTGCACTTGCTAGATCCCGTGCGTATTGCGATTCCCTTAATCACCCAACTGACTGCAGAGATAGATCAGACCGTAGGCTTATCGGTGTTGGGCAATCAAGGCCCGACGATTATTTACATCAGTGAATCCAGTTATCCCATCCACGTCAATATGCGTACGGGCACCGTGATGTCGATTCAACATACCGCCACAGGCCGCACCTTTGCAGCCTTCTTACCAAGCCGACAAGTCGAACGCATCATAGAATTAGAAGGACGCAGTGGTGTGGCAGCAGGATTTGATATGAAAACAAAAAAAGGCGAGAAGCTTGATGTAATCCTCGCCGATATCCGTAAACGCGGATTAGCGAGAGTATTAGGCGAACCCATACCCGGTATTAATGCAATTTGCGCTCCCGTGTTCGAACACACAGGCTCCATCGCACTCGGTATCACAGCGATAGGACCTGCCGGTAGTTTTGATGCGAATTGGAATGGATTAATCGCGCAAAAAGTAGAAGCCTGCGCGATCGCAGTCTCGGAACGATTAGGCTATACCCGTAAGCTTTAATCTAAGACAGTTGCTTATCTCCAGATTTATCTACTGGCGATGCAAACTACCAAGTTCCGGTAATATCTCTATTAACTTTAAATAACGAGATCACGCAGATGCAAGCTATCGCCACCACGCTTTTGCTGACTACCCTCATTGCACAGTCAGCCAATAGCCCAAAATGGGAACTCATCTCCACCACAGAGGACCCGCAAAAAATTACAAGTTGGTATGTTGATATTAATAGCATCGTGCGTGAAGATGATTACATGCGTGCTGTTCTGCGTACCTCTTGGTCCATACCACAGCAAGGACCAGACAATACAGACTATCAGTCAACCACTTATATCAATTACATAGACTGTGTAAAAAATAAAATTGCCTACACCGGCAATACGTATTTTAAAGATGCTGAGCCAGCTGGAGTGCCAGTGCATGCAGAACCAGAACAGCCATTAAAGAAATTAAAATTTCAATCAGTCGTACAAGGTTCTGCAGGTGCAAATCGGTTGAATTTTGTCTGTAAATTTTTCTCCAAAAATTTTATGGCCATGAAAAAGAGTAGCGATAGAA